>CALXGD010000144.1 GCA_944387745.1 uncultured Oscillospiraceae bacterium | reverse complement strand
GTTGGAGCTCCGCCTCCCCCGCCGGGGTGAGGGAGTAGTATTTCCGCTTGGGCCCCAGCTCCGAGGGGCGGAAGGCGGCGGACACCAGGCCGTTTTTCTCCAGCCGCAGCAGCAGGGGATAGATGGTTCCCTCTGTGATGGTTCCGAAGCCGTAATCGGCCAGTCGGGTGGAGATTTCATAGCCGTAGGTCTCCTTCTGTGCCAGGATTGCCAGAATACAGCCCTCCAGTGTACCCTTGAGCATCTGGGAGGGGATCATAGGCGGGCCTCCTTTCCTGAATACTATTTTGCATTGCAAGGTACTTTACGGCTATATTGTAAAACAAGGTAGATCGTTTGTCAAGGGGCAGATGGAATGTTATTTTTGGGACAGTTCTTTTTGGGGCCTCGCCTCCAGAGGCGGGAGCGCTGAGTAAAATGTTGAGCCGAAAAAATACATTAAATTTGAAGTTAGAAGAATATGTAAGCTGAAAATATATCAAAAAATGATCTACCATAAAAAAGCAAACCCATCTCAGTGTACGCATGGGTGCGGAGCCACACGATGAATTTAAAGTCAGTGTCGGAATTTGAAGGGTGGCCAATGAGCCGCCAGATTCTGTATTATGATCCGGATGTGCGTCAGCAGCTTTGAAAAGGAGCACGGACCCATCCTTACAGGGGGGATCGAGAGAAATGAAGCTGTGGGAGAGCTTTCTGGACCTAGTATTTCCGCCCAAGTGCCCCTTCTGTCAGCGGATTTTAGATGACCCCAGGGCGCCCTTGTGTCCGGCGTGCCAGGGGGAGCTGCCCTGGCTGCAGGGGGAAGAGGCCCAGCGAGATGTGGACGGGACAGCGGGTTGCCTGTCACCTCTAGGGTATCGAGGCGCGGTGCCGGAGGCCGTACATCGGTATAAGTTCCCCGGAAATCCCGCCTACGGCCGGCCCTTTGGTCTGCTGATGGCCCAGTGTGTCAAAGATCATCTGCGGGAACCGGCGGACTGGGTGACGTGGGTGCCTCTGAGCAAAGGACGGCGCAGAAAACGGGGCTTTGACCAGGCAGAGCTACTGGCCCGGACCGTTGCCCGGGAGCTGGGGCTTCCAGCGCGAGGCCTGTTGGAAAAGACGCGAGACAACGGCCCCCAATCCCACTTGGAGGGGGAGGCGGACCGCAGGGCCAATGTGCGGAATGTCTATTGCCTGCGGGAGCGGGACCTGGCTGGCCGACGGATTCTGCTGGTGGATGATGTGGTGACCACTGGCGCCACTATGGGGGAGTGCGCCCTACTGCTCTCTAAAGGGGGCGCCGAGGCAGTCTGGGGGCTTACCCTGGCCCAGGCCAGAAAGCAATGAGCCGGAAACACAGTGGGAAATGGCTGGAAAATTGACGAAATAATAGTTGAAAACCGACGCTCGACCCGCTATAATGAGAGTTAGCTGTGATATAACCTCAATCCGGCTCGGGTATACTAATGCCGGAAATGACGATAAATAAGGTGGAGCTCTATGTTTAATTTATTCAGCAAGGATATCGGTATCGACCTAGGTACTGCCTCTGTTTTGGTATATATTAAGGGCAAGGGGGTCGTCCTGCGGGAGCCTTCTGTAGTGGCCATGGATAAGAACACCGGCAAGCTGCTGAAGGTTGGCACCGACGCCCAGGCCATGTTGGGCCGCACCCCCGGCAACATCGTGGCTATGCGCCCTCTGCGGGAGGGGGTTATCTCCGACTATGACATGACGGAGCGGATGCTCAAGGAGTTTATTAAGAAGGTGACGACCTTCTCCCTCTTTAAGCCCCGCCTGCTCATCTGCGTCCCCTCCGGTATTACGGAGGTGGAGGAGCGCGCCGTGGTGGACGCGGGCATTCAGGCTGGCGCCCGCCGGGCCTACCTCATTGAGGAGCCGGTGGCCGCCGCCATCGGCGCGGGCATTGACATCACCAAGCCCGACGGTCACATGGTGGTGGATATCGGCGGTGGCACCGCTGACATCGCCGTCATCTCCCTGGGGGGCGTGGTGGAGTCTGCCTCCATCAAGATTGCCGGGGACAAGTTCGACGAGGCAGTGGTGAAGTATATCCGGAAAAAGCACAACGTGCTCATCGGCGACCGCACTGCCGAGGAATTGAAAATGTCTATCGGCTGTGTGTTCCCCCGGCCGGAGGAGGTCACCATGGAGATCAAGGGCCGCTGTCTGATGACTGGCCTGCCCCGGGTGTTTACTGTGTCCTCTAGCGAGATGATCGAAGCCTTTGAGGAGGTCTCCAGCCGGATTTTGGAGGCCATCCACGGTGTCCTGGAGCGCACCCCTCCAGAGCTGGTGGCGGACATCTCCACCAACGGCATTGTGATGACTGGCGGCGGCTCTCTGCTGTGGGGCTTTGACAAACTCATTGAGGCCAACACCGGGATCGAGACCCATGTGGCGGATGACGCTATCTCCTGTGTGGCGGAGGGCACTGGAAAGAGTCTGGACAGCCTGGACCAGATGCAGGACGGCACTATGAATTTGTCCCGGCGCAAGCAGATGAACTATTGATAAAAACAGCCTCGGCGAAGCCGGGGCTGTTTTCACAGGGGCGGTCTGCCCGCCCATCAAGAAAGGAGAAACTTTTATGCTGTTTGTGTGTTACCCCAAATGCACCACCTGTCAGAAGGCCAGAAAGTGGTTGGATGAGCGGGGGACATCCTATGTTTTGCGGGATATCAAGACGGAAAACCCCACTAAGGAGGAGCTGCGCGCCTGGTGGGAGAAGAGCGGACTGCCCCTGAAGCGCTTCTTCAATACCTCCGGCCAGCTCTATAAGGCCATGAATCTGAAGGAGAAGCTGCCCGCCATGAGCGAAGAGGAGCAGCTGGACCTGCTGGCTACGGACGGGATGCTGGTGAAGCGCCCCATCCTGGTGGGGGACCACGACGTGAAGGTGGGCTTTCGAGAGAAGGAGTGGGCGGAGACGCTGTAGCAGTCTCTGCTGGCATAGAAGGCGGCACAGATGGCATAAAGTCCGTCTGTGCCGCGCTGTCTTGCAGGGGCTGGGGAACCGCCCGCCCTGGGACAAGGGGCGGAGCTGACTGTTTTTTTGGAGAAAATTATCCGGCCTCTGCCGGAAGGCAAACAGAGATAAACAAGTATTTATTCATAAATTTATGAATAATATTGTATATTACGAAAATACACGAATAACTATACAAAACAAAGAGATAGCAGGACTTAAAATTTTGGCATATTTCCCTTTCCTTTTTTTCATGGATGTGCTATACTCAACAAAACAACGGCCGGTGGATAAAACAGCCTTACTCAGGCTGCTGAGAGAGGTTGGTCCGCACCCACTCCTTGGCGTGTTCCAGGAACCGCCTAGTGACTGTAGAGGGCTGCACGTTCTTTTTCACGGCAATCCCGATGTTCTCCGCCTGGGGAATGTCAAAGTGCTTGGAGCGGATGCGGTATCGGTTGGGGCGGAGCATCAGCTCGTGAACCACGCTGATGCCCAGGCCGCACTCCACCATGGAGAGAATGGCGTAGTCGTTGCTGACCTCGTATCGGATGTTGGGTTTCTGCTGTAGATGCTCCAGGAATTTGGTGATCTCGTAGTCCTGCTCCTCCTTTAGGTTGATGAAATCCTCGCTGGAGAGGCGGGCGATGGGATAGACGGGGGCGTCGGCCAAGGGGTGGTTTTCCGGCAAAACTGCCACAAGGTTGTCCTGTAGCAGGAAGGAGGCGTCCAGGTCATTGGCGGCGGGCATACTGACAAGGCCGCAGTCCACCACTCCCCTGCGCAGCCAGCTGGTGATCTGAGAGTACTCCCCGTTGACCAGTTGAAAGTCAATATGGGGGTATAAGGCGTGAAAGTCCTTGATCATCTGGGGGAGGCAGCCGCTGGAGATACTGGAGAAGGCCCCCACCCGGATGGTGCCGGAGCTGAGGCCGTGGAGCTCAGAGATGGCGTAGTTCAAATCCTCATAGTCCTTGCAGACTGCCTGCAACTTGGGCAAGAGGGTGAGGCCCTCAGAGCTGATCTCAATGCCGGAGCGGTTTCGGGTGAGCAGAGTGACACCCCAGTCCTCCTCCAGATCCGCAATCATGCGGCTGACAGCTGATTGGGTATAGCCCAACTGGGTCGCCGCCTGTGTGATGCTGCCAGTTTCGATGGTTTTTAGATAGGCGATATATTTTCGGATGCTCATAGATAGAGAAAGCTCCTTACATGGAGGGACGCCTATGGGGTCCACATTCCAATTTAGAATATGAAGCAGAAAAATTTATTCTGTCTGCTCTGGGAGTATTATATACCAGCGTCCTCCAAATTTCAACAGGAGGACCTGTCCTACGGAAATAGAGGCACAAAAGGAGAGATTGCATTATGATTCGTTTTTCTGTCTGCGGTGCTGCCAGCTACGCCTGCGGCGAGCTGCTTCGCCTGATGCTGAACCACCCAGATGTCCAGGTCGTCTATCTGCTGGGCACCTCGACGGCCGGCCATAAAATCCAGGATGAGCACCCTGCCCTGGCCGGGTTTTATGACCAGGAGATTTTGCCCATGAGCGAGGAGAACCTGGATGCGGCCGTGAGGGAGAGTGACGTGATTTTCACGGCGGTGGACGCGGGGGCCGTGTGTGCCATTGGGGAGAAGGTGCTGGCGGCGGGGAAAAAGCTGATCGATTTTGGAGCGGATCTCCGCTTCCGGGACGGGTCGGTCTGGGAGAAGTGGTACAAGCTGGACCACCCCAACCACCAAATGACCCGGGAGGCGGTGTACTGCATTCCGGAGCTTCACCGGGAGCTGGCCCGTGGCAAGAGCCTGATTGCTAATCCCGGCTGCTATCCCACTGCCGTGACGCTGGGGCTGTACCCGGCGCTGAAAGAGGGGCTGGTGGTGGAAAACACCATACTTGTGGACGCCAAGAGCGGCTACAGTGGCGCCGGCCGACGGCCGGCCGGCAATAAGCTGCTGACGGAGGCCAGCGAAAATTTCTGTGCCTACGCTCTGGGGGGAACACACCGCCACACTCCGGAGATCGAGCAGAACATCGCCGGCATCACGGGCAGGGACCTGATGCAGCCGGAGAGCTGGCAGCGTATCAATTTTCAGCCCCACCTGACGCCCCAGAGCCGGGGTATCGAGGCCACCATCTACGCCCAGCTCAATGGGCCGATGACCAATGAGGAGCTGTACGCCCTCTACCAGAAGTATTATGAAGGGGAATTTTTTGTCCATGTGTATCCGGCGGGCAAGCCGGTGCAGACCAAGTGGACCGCCGGAACCAATCTCTGCTGCATCACACCCACCTGCGACGGACGCACCGGACGTCTGGTGATAAGCTCGGTGATCGACAATCTGGGAAAGGGCGCCGCAGGGCAGGCGATCCAGAATATGAATTTGATATTCGGGCTGGATGAGACTGTCGGCCTGAAGCTCGCTCCCCTCTGCCCGTGAGGCGGGCGGGGACTTCCAATCAGCCCAAGACAAAGAAAGGACGGACAGGTTATGCAGTATCAGTGGATTGAAGGCGGCGGTGTCACAACTCCGGAGGGATTTGTGGCGGGGGCCTGCTATGTGGGAGTGAAAAGCCGCAAGAGTGAGAAGCCGGATGTGGCTATGCTCTATTCCCAGAGGCCGGCCTCCTGCGCCGCCCTGTTTACTACCAACCGGTTTTGCGCTGCTCCGGTGATTCTGGGGCGGGAGGTGCTGAAAAAAGGTCGTGCCCGAGCTGTGGTGATCAACAGCGGCAACGCCAATGCCGCCACTGGGGAGCAGGGTATCCGAGATGCCAAGACTGTGGAGACAGAGGCGGAGAAGCTCCTAGGGCTGGGGGAGGACGAGGTGTTCGTGTGCTCGACAGGGGTGATCGGCCAGAGGCTCCCTGTGGAAAAAATTTTGGAGGGAGTGCGCCGGATCGCTCCCCATATGAGCGCGGAACAGGGCCATGACGCCGCCTGGGCCATTATGACCACAGACACCGTCCGAAAAGAGCGGGCCATGGAGGTGTTCCTCTCTGGGGGGACGGTCCGCATCGGGGCGATGGAGAAGGGCTCCGGCATGATCCACCCCAATATGGCTACAATGCTGGCTTACATCACCACAGACGCTGAAATCCCGGCGCCTGTGATGCAGGATATGCTGAAAAAAAGTGCGGATAAGAGCTTCCATATGCTGACTGTGGACGGCGACACCAGCACCAATGACTCCCTGTTTCTGCTGGCCAACGGAGCCTCCGGCGTGGCTGTAGAATCGGAGGCGGATAAGGCTGTTTTTGCCGCAGCCCTGGACGATCTTTGCGTGGAGCTGGCCCAGACCATCGCCTCGGATGGAGAGGGGGCCACGCATTTGATGGTGGTGGAGGCCAGCGGGCTGCCCACTGAGAGGGACGCCAGGCTGGTGGCCCGTTCTATCGCAGGCTCCAGCCTGTTCAAGGCGGCCCTGTATGGGAGAGACGCAAATTGGGGGCGGATCATGTGCGCGGCAGGATACTGCGGGGCGGAGGTGGATCCCACGAAGGCCGACTGTATTTTGAAGAGCGCCGCCGGTGAAGTGGTGGTCATGCGGGACGGCTTCGGAACCGATTTTAGTGAGGAGCTGGCCAAGGAAGTGCTGACAGAGCATGACATCACTGTCCTTGTGGATTTTCACAGCGGCTCAGGCAAGGCCACGGCCTTTGGCTGCGACCTTACCTATGACTATGTGAAGATCAATGGCGATTACCGGACCTGAGGAGGAATCCGCAGTGGATGAGATGGAGAAAAAGGTGGCCGCCCTTTTGGAGCGCGCGCCTGATTTGAAACAGTATGTTGGCAGAGTGGTGGTCGTAAAATACGGGGGCAGCGCGATGCTCAGCGAGGAGCTGAAAACTGCGGTGCTGGAGGATGTGGTCCTTCTGAAACGGCTAGGTCTCAGGCCTGTTCTGAGTCATGGAGGCGGACCTGGGATTAGTCAGATGATGAAAAGTCTGGACATCCCGGTGAAATTCATCAACGGCCTGCGCTATACCTCCCAGGAGATCATCCGGGTGGTGGAGATGGTGCTCATCGGACAGGTGAACAGCGAGCTGGTGGGCCGGATCAACAGTCTGGGTGGCCAGGCCGTGGGACTTTCCGGCATCAGCGCCAACCTCTACCAGTGTGTTCAGCGCAGCCAGGAGCTGGGCTATGTGGGGGACATTGTACAGGTCAACTCCGCACCGGTCCAGACGCTTCTGGACGCTGGCTATATTCCAGTGGTGGCCCCGGTGGGCACTGACGGGATGGGGCAGAGCTTCAACATCAACGGGGACACCGCCGCCGGCAAGCTGGCCGGCAGTCTGAAGGCCGAGAAGCTCATGCTGCTCACAGATGTGGAAGGTCTCTACAACGATATGGAGCGGCGGGATGTGATCCGCTATCTGAATGTGGACGACGTGCAGAGGCTGAAGGACCAGGGCACCATCGCCGGCGGAATGATCCCCAAGGTGGACTGC
>CALXGD010000143.1 GCA_944387745.1 uncultured Oscillospiraceae bacterium | reverse complement strand
TGGTGCGGCCCATGCGGGTGGACACCAGCTTCACGGTGGTGTCCTCCGTCACCAGCTGAAGGGAGTCCTTGTCCCCGGTGACGATGGCGGTCTCCCACCCGGCGGCGGCGTCCTTTCGGGCGATGGTGCCCAGCAGGTCGTCCGCCTCCCAGCCGTCCAGCTCGTACATGGGGATGTTCATGGCGGAGAGCACATCCTTTAAAATGGGCATCTGGCTGGCCAACTCATCCGGCATCCCCTTCCGGGTGGCCTTGTAGCCCTCATAGGCCAGGTGGCGGAAGGTGGGGGCTTTCCGGTCAAAGGTGACGCACAGGGCGTCGGGCTCCCCCTCGTCCAGCAGTTTGGTGAGGATGTTCAGAAAGCCGAAAATGGCGTTGGTGGGCTGCCCTGTCCGGGTAGTGAGGTTCTGGCTCACCCCGTAAAAGGCCCGGTTGACGATGGAGTTGCCGTCCAGGACCATCAGTTTTTTCATACGAAATCCTCCTGTCTCCGGCCCCGGCGGGGCGGCGTTGTTTTTATTATAGTATACCAGCTTTCCCGGGGCGGGACAAGGGGAAATGGGGTTCACCCCGAGGGCGAGTGATTTCCCCAGCGAAGGAAAACAATTTTTGTAGGGCGCGAGAAGGTGAATTGCCCCGCAGGAGGCAAGAGAGCTGGCCTGGGCCACGACTCCGGCGCGCCGTTTTGCTTTTCCGTCTGTACCCGTGGGCCGGTGCAGAGGCCGGCCCCTACGAAACCTATACGTCTGCCGAAGGGGCGGGAGTCCTCACCCGCCCGTAAGTTGCTTCTCCGGCGGGAGGCCCAAGGGCCTCCCCTACCCGAAACAGGAAAGCATTTGTGAATCCCGTAGGGGCGGGGCTTGCGCCTCCCGCTGGTGATTGAAACACCGTAAGGGCGGCCCCATGCGGCCGCCCGCAGTTTTTGGGATTTTCCAATGCAGGGCCAACCAGGGCGTCGGCCCCTACATTTTCCACCGGCCTCCAAGAGTACCCGTAGGGGCGGGGCTCGCGCCTCCCGCTGGTGATTGAAACACCGTAGTAGGGGCGGCCCCATGTGGCCGCCCGCATCCCTATGTAGAGCCAACCAGGGCGGCAGCCCCTACTTCCGGATCCTGGAGAATACCCACGGGGACGGCGGAAAACGGTTTGCAGGCGCACCCCCCGGCGCGCCGTTTCACAGGGTTTCGCGCAGGGGCTGGGAACATAAATTTGAGTTTGGATAAATTAAAATATTTTCACTCTTGACTTTAATTTTATTTATGCTATACTAAATATAGTTAAAGCTAATAAGAAAGGAGAATTGCGTTGGAGCTTGATAAAATCCCCCAGTGGTTTCTCACCCTGGAAGCAGAGGACGCCGCTTTTCTCAAGAACTTTGTGCTGAAATCCGGTTCCCTCAAGGAGATCGCCCGCCTGTATGAGGTGTCCTATCCCACGGTTCGGCTGCGGCTGGATAAACTCATTCAGAAGATCCAGCTGAGCGACCAGAAAGCAGAGGAACCCTTCTCCGACTTCATCAAAGGGCTGGCCGAAAACTCCCGCATTAACATAGAAACCGCAAAGCTGATTATTGAAAAGTACAAAGAGGAAAAAAACTGCAAGGAGGCAGACACATGAAAACCACTATCACTTTTGTCATCGCCATTGCTATCTTCGTGTTTCACTACTGGGCGTGCCACAGAAGTCCGAAATATTGGTACGCAGGGGGCATCATCCCCCTGCTGTGGTTTGGAGTCCTGGCCATTTTGTTCTGGAAGGGAATGATCCGCTGGGCAGAGGACTGGAAGGTGCTTCTGTTTCCCACCCTGATCTTTTTGCTGATGTGGGCAGAGGGCCATCAGGCGTCCAAGAAAAGGGAGTTGGAGAAAATGAAAGTCCAGGACATCCCATAAGCGGAAAAGTACACCCAAACAAAGGCCCCCCGGCTGTGCCGGGGGGCCTGCTACGTCTCGGGAAATTTAGATTTTGGCGGTCTCCACCAGAGCAGTCAGGTGGCAGATGATCACAGAGGCCTCGGCCCGGGTGATATTGTCCTCGCCGTTGAACTTGTGCTCCAGATCGCCGGTGAGGATGCCGGAGCGATACCAGCGGTAGACGACCTCGCCGTACTCGTCGCCCTCGGCCAGGTCGGGGATGAAGCCGTCGGCCACCTCGTTCACTCCGCCGGTCACGCGGGGAGGATAGGCGGCCTTGTCCCAGATGGCGGCCATCTCAAAGCGGGTTGCGGGGGCGTCCATCTTCTCCAGATAGCCGTCCTCCGCCGTGATGATCCCTTTCTCCAGGCAGTAGCTGTAGTAGGGCATGTACCAGGCCTCGCCCTCCACAGGGGCGGGGATCTCATCGTTGGTGTGGGCGGAGTGGAGCCGGGTGGCCAGAACAACCACCTGGGAAATGGTAAGAGGATTGTTGGGGCCGAAGGAGCCGTCCGGATTTCCGCTGAACCAGCCGGCGTTGGCGGCGGGGATGACAAAGGGGGCGAACCAGTCGTTCTCCGTCACATCGGTGAAGGACACGTCCTCCTGTTCCTCCAGGGGGAGCTCGCCAAAGCTGCCGTTGTAGCCGAAGCGGATGGCCACGTTCCAATCGGCGTACTCCTCGGGGATGGTCAGGGTGAAGGTGCGGGTCTCCTCAGAGGGGGTGGTGAGATACTCCTGGTAGTCGCTGGCCTGATTTGCGGTGAAGAACTCGGTCAGCTCCCCCTCAGGGGTGACGGCGGCATAGCGGTCGGCGGAGCCGCTCTGGGTGAGGTGGATGTTCAGGCTCCAAATATCGCCCTCCTCCAGGTCAGCTGTGCCCACGGTCAGTTCGCTGCCCACCTCCAGGCTCTCGCCGGTGATGGTGAACGCAACCCCTTCAATGGTGACGGTGCCCAGCACATTGTCCTCCGCTTCCGCGGCGGAGGCGGGGACCAGCGCCATGCCCAGGCACAGGGACAGGGCCAGAGCGGCGGAGATCATGCGGGAAATACGTTTTTTCATGGTTCTGCACTCCTTTTTCTCTCCATTTTTTCAGAGGCCGCCCGGCCGCGGGGGTGCAGGGAGTGAGGGCCGGGCCAGACTCCGCATAATCTTATTTTAGTCATATCTCCTGAAAATACAAGGGTTTTCTGCAAACTTCTGGAATTTTCCCAACCGCCTCACAGACTCTGTGCCAGCCGGACCGCCCGCTCCCGGGCCTCCTCCACAATGACTTCCGGGTCGCAGCCCCACACGTCCAGGTTCTCCGCCGCCACGCAGTGGGCCTCCGGGATGCCCAGCATCCGCCCCAGGCCCTGGAGGTACTGGAAGCCGTAGTTCTGCTCCCCGATGGGTCCCCCGGCGGTGGTGAGGTAGACCAGGGCCCGGGCCCGGCTCATGCCCACCTGCTGCCCCTCCTGGGTGTAGCGGAAGGTGATTCCCAGCATACTGGCCCACTCCAAATAGACCTTCAGGGCCGCCGGAAAAGCCAGGTCCCAATAGGGAGCCCCGATCACCACCAGGTCCGCCTGGGCCACCTCATGGGCGGGGGCGAGCACGGGGTCCCGGGGGTTCTCCTGGAACCGCTGGTGCCGCTGCCCATCCAGCGCCGCGGTGAGCACCGGCAAGGGGGCGGCGGTCAGATCCCGCTCCGCAATCTCCGCCTCCGGCCAGTGGGTCTTGCAGGCCTCCAGAAAGGCCTGGCACAGCTTCCAGGTGCGGGAGCGCTCTGGCCCCCGCATACAGGCGTTTACAAACAAAATTTTTTTCATATCCATATTTCCTTTCGTTCCAGATCGCGCAGTGCGCAGCGGGCAGTTTTGGACAAATACTCCATTGCCTCCACCGGATACCGCCCCGCGGCGGTCTCCCCTGTAAGCATCAGGGCGCAGGAGCCGTCCAGTACGGCATTATAGATGTCGCACACCTCCGCCCGGGTAGGCACCGCCCGCGCCTCCATGGACCACAGCAGCTGCGTCACCACAAAGAAGGGCCTGCCGGCGGCCCGGCACCGGGCGGCGATGCCCTTTTGCACCGTGGGCAGCTCCCACAGAGGAATACTGTTCCCTAGGTCTCCCCGGGCAATACAGATGATATCCGCCGCCTCAATAATTTCATTTAATTTTTCTAAGCCGCGGCGATTTTCAATTTTAGCCATAATCTGTACCTGTTCCAGACCATTCTCCTGTAGAGCGGTCCGAAGCGCGGCAATATCTTCTCTTCCCCGCACAAACGGCTGCAAAATGTGGGTCACGCCGCACTTTCCAGCCAGAGCCAGATTGTCTCTGTCCTCTTGGGTGAGCGCAGGGGCGTCCACATCCTTTTCCAGCAGCGCCATACTTTTGCGGCTTTTCAGCCAGCCGCCCCGCTCTACTCGACAGATAAGCTGCGCTTCAGAAGCCCTCTCCACGGTGAGAAGCAGGGCGCTGTCGTCCAACGAGATCTGATCCCCAGGCTCCGCCGCCTGGATCACGCCCGGCGGAACCGGGAGTCCGCCCCGACCGAGGACAGCCTGTCCCCCTGTCTCCAGAAAAACCGGTTCCAGCAGGCGGCCCACCCGCAGCTCCGGTCCCTGCAGGTCCAGGATCAGCTGGGCATGTACCCCTGCGGCCTGAGCTGCCGGCCGCATCACTCCCTCCAGCAGAGGAATACACTCCGCCAGGGCAGTGTGAGAGAGATTGAGTCTCACGCCGGTCATTCCTGCACGGAAAAGTTTTTCCAGGGTATCCCTTTGCGTGCAGGAGCCCCCCAATGTGCCATACAGTTCCATCTCTGTCTCCCCTATACAATCTCTTTTCCGCCGTTCCCATACTCTAAGGGGCGGAAACAGCCCAAAAGCTGAGATTCTATTTTCACAATTTCATACATGTTCTTTCCCTTGCGGCCTGTGTCCTTGATTTCTCTGCCTTACACTGATATAATCAAGGTGGCCGGGGTAAGGCTCCCGGCTCACCTTGGTGTGTGTGGGGCGGTGGGCTTTTGGTTAACTCAGCCGCCCCACTTTTTATGCCTTGACCTTTATTATGGTGCGGAATCTCTCTCCCGTCAATGCTGCACCGGAACTTTATCGAATTTTCCCTATTGTTTCCACCTTTTTCATAGACTTTTTCCGCGGTTCATGGTAGAATAGGGTGCTCAGAGGGGAACTTCCAACTCCCCTCTGTGTTTCAAACTATAATTTTGAGGGCAGTTTCCACTATTTGCAGAAGTAAAAGCGCACAAAAAATTGAAATAACCCCAGGAATCGCCCTCTCTGCATTTCCCAGTTTTCAGGGAGGAACCTTGCTTGAAAATCAATATTTTAGGAATTCAGTTTGATGATCTGACTCGAGAGGAGGCAAGGCAGGCCGGCGCAGCACTGCTCCGTTCCGACTCCTTTCACTATGTAGTTACCCCCAACCCGGAGTTTATTTTAGCCGCGGACAAAGATCTGGTCTTTCAAAAAATTCTCAATCAGGCGGACCTGGTGCTTCCAGACGGCATTGGGGTCGTCTATTCCGCCCAAATTTTGGGTACACCTCTAAAGGGCCGTGTGGCCGGCTTCGACTTTGCCTGCGATATGCTGGATGCGCTCAACGAGATGGGGGGGCGGCTCTTTCTTCTGGGGGCTAAGCCCGGTGTGGCGGAGGAGGCCGGCCGCCGAATTTTAGAGACCCACCCCAACATTGTCCTGTGCGGCGTCCACGACGGCTACTTCAAGGACTCCGACCCGATGGCCCGGGATGTGGCCCAAGCCAGGCCCGACCTGCTCTTTGTCTGTCTGGGTGCCCCGAAGCAGGAAAAGTGGATCGCCCGCTTCGGTCTGCTCACCGGGGCCAAGCTGGCCATCGGCCTGGGCGGATGTCTGGACGTATTCGCCGGAAATGTGGAGCGGGCCCCGGAGAAGTGGCAGCAGGCGGGCATGGAGTGGGCCTACCGCCTGCTGAAGGAACCCAAGCGGGCGGGCCGTATGGCCAAGCTCCCTCTGGTGCTGTTCAAGGCCGCCGGCCGGCGGCTGGGCGGACGCAACCGGCAGGAAGTCCTTTGATCCGCTTTTTTGCGGCACATGCTGCCGCAGTTTGTGTTTCAACATAAGGAGGTTTTCATACTGGTCCATACTCGGCCGGCCCCCGGCTTCGAGGCGTCAGAGGCCCTGGTGCCCGCCGACCTGCTCCGGCAGGCAAAGGCGGAGGTTGCGCTGGTCTCCCTGTCCGGCGGGACGGTTACCGGCGGACACGGCATCACAGTCTGCGCCGATCTGGAGCTCTCTCAGGTGGATCTGGATCAGGCGGAAATGCTGGTGCTCCCCGGAGGTAAGGGCGGAGTAGACGGCCTTTGGGCGGACAACCGAGTCTCCTCTCTCATTCAGGAGGCCGCCCGGAGAGGCATCTGGCTGGCCGCCCTGTGCGCAGGTCCCACCCTGCTGGCCCGTTGGGGGCTGCTGGACGGGCGCAGGGCCGTCGCCTATCCCGCCCGCCAGGATCAGCTGGGCCGCGCGGAAGTTGTATCCCAGGCCCGGACTGTGCTGGATGGAAAATTCATTACCGGGCACGCCTGTGGCTCATCCTTTGACTTCGGCCTGACGCTGATTGAAGCGCTTAAAGGTCCGGAGGCCGCCAAAGCTGTCGATGATCATATCTACTACACCCACACCTGCTGAGGAAAAGCAGGCCCTGCGGCGGAGTGTCCGCAGGCAGCTCTCTCTGCTGTCCCCAGAGGAGCTTCAGGCCAGCGACCGCCGCCTGTTTTCCGCTTTCCTCGCCCTGCCCCAGGTCCAGTGTGCCCAGGTCCTGTTCCTGTTCTGGGGAATTCCTGGGCGGGAACCGGAGACCGGCCCCTTGGTCCGGCATCTGACCGCCCTGGGAAAGCAGGTAGGGCTCCCCAGAATGCTTCCGGGACATGGCATGGAGATCCGACTTTATCAGCCGGAGATCCCGCTGGTTCAGGCTCCCTTTGGCATTTGGGAGCCGCCGGAGCATGCCCCCCTTTTGGAGAGAGCAGAAATTGACCTGGCCCTGGTTCCCGCGGTCTGCTATGACCGGGAGGGCTACCGCCTGGGCTTCGGCGGGGGATACTACGACCGCTGGCTGGAGCATTATTCCGGGCTCACTGTGGGCCTGTGCCGGGATTGCAGCCTGCAAGAGCATGTTCCGCGGGAAGTCCATGACCAGCGGGTGCAGATTCTGCTGACAGAGAGTACACAATTTCTATTCTAGAAATGGAAAAAGCGGGGCTTTCGCCCCGCTCTCCCCTCCTTTGAGTACTCAGCAGCCGCAGCCATTGTCACAGCCGCCGCATCCGCAGCCGCTGCCGCTGTTGTTCCAGCTGTTCCCATTGCCACAGCAGCAGCACAGGATGATGATCAGCAGGATGATCCACCAGCAGCCGTTTCCGCCGAACCCGTTATTCCCACAGCACATGTTTGTTTCACCTCACTTGCCTCGCGGGGAGAAGCTCTCATCCCCACGTTCTGGTATAGTCTATGGCACCCCCCTGTCCCAGGTTCCCCTGGAGCAAAAATTTTTCTCTGTTAGGAGTTGACCCTATGGCTCAAGCACAACGCCGATCCGGCGATTCCTCGGAGCGCCGCGACCGGTCCTCTTCCCGCTCCAACCGGACCAATCGAGGGCGGAGCGGCTCCACAGTTAGCTTTGCCGTGCTCTATGTGATCTTTGTCATCGGCATCTCTGCGCTGCTGGCCTGTGTGGGCTGGATTGCCGCCAATGACGTCCTGGCGCTAAATAAGGAGCCGAAGTCCGTCACCGTCACCATCTCCCAGGATGACAGCTTCAGCGATGTGGTGGACATGCTGAAGAAAAACGGCCTCATTGAGTATAAATTTCTCTTCAGTCTTTTTGCCACCTTCACTGGCGACAAAGACGACGTAGTGGCCGGCACCTTCACCTTGGATACAGATATGGACTATCGGGCCCTTCTCTCCGGTATGAGCGCCAACTCCGCCAGCAAAGCCACCATCCGGGTGACCATCCCGGAGGGATACACCATTGATCAGATTTTCTCCCTGCTGTATGAGCGCAACGTGGTCACCAGTTTGGAGTCCCTGCAGGACATGGCCGCTAACCACGACTACGCCTTCTCCTTCCTACAGGATATCGACCTTGGAGACTATCACCGGCTGGAGGGGTATCTCTATCCGGACACCTATGAGTTCACCACGCCGGAGAATCCTCTCTATGTCATCAACAAGATGCTGGTCCGTTTTGACGAAATGGTGACAGATGACATGCGCCAGGAGATCTGGGACAGCGGCCGTTCGATCCATGAAATTGTCACTGTGGCCTCTCTGATCGAGAAGGAGACCGACAGCACAGACCGCTCCAATATCTCCTCAGTCATCTATAACCGTCTCAACAACCCCAACTCCTCTGCCGGGACCAACGGCTATCTGCAAATTGACGCCACCCTGGCCTATATCAACGGTGGGCAGGTGCCTACAGACGCGGACCGCTCCATTGACTCTCCCTACAACACCTACCTCTATCCCGGACTCACCCCCGGGCCCATTGCAAACCCCGGCCTGGAGTCCATTCAGGCGGCGATGTCCCCGGAGAGCACATCCTACTACTACTATGTCCTGGGGGACGATAATCTGCACCACTTCTTCCACACGTACAGCGAGATGCAGAGCTTCATGGCCACTCAGGAGCGGTATGGCAACTGAGCGGGCAGAGCAACAGGGACGGACACATAAGTCCGTCCCTGCTGTTTGCCCCACTTTTCCGGGCGCCTCCGCAGGGGCGTCCCACTCAGGAGGCGTTGTCCTTTGAATCACAAAAAAATTGAGCTTCTGGCTCCCGCAGGAGATATGGAGCGGCTGGAGATGGCCGCAGCTTATGGAGCTGATGCCGTCTATTTGGCGGGAACTGCCTTCGGTATGCGCTCCTTCGCCGGTAACTTCACTCCGGAGGAACTGGAACAGGCAGTCTCTCTCTGCCACAGCCGTGGGATCCGCGTCCATGTGACCTGCAACACCATGCCCAGGAATGGGGAGGCCGACCGCCTCCCAGAGTGGCTGGAATACTTGGAGCAGCTGCACATAGACGCCGTAATTTTGGCTGATATGGGGGTGTTCTCCCTCGCCGGGAAATATGCCCCCCATGTGGAGCGCCACATCTCCACTCAGGCCAGCGTGGTCAACTACGTGTCCGCCCAGGCCTGGTATGATCTAGGTGCCAAGCGGGTGATTTTGGCCCGGGAGCTCTCTCTGGAGGAAATCCGGGAGATTCGCGCCAAGACGCCCAAGGACCTGGAGCTGGAGGCCTTTGCCCACGGCGCCATGTGTGTGAGCTACTCCGGACGTTGCCTATTGTCCAACTATATGACCGGCCGGGACTCCAATCGGGGGGCCTGTGCCCAGCCATGTCGGTATCAATACGCCCTCATGGAGGAAAAACGTCCCGGAGAGTATTTCCCCATCTATGAGGAAAATGGGGAAACTTATATCCTCAACTCTCGGGATATGTGTATGATCGACCATGTTGGAGAGCTGATGGAGATCGGACTTGACTCCATTAAGCTGGAGGGAAGGGCCAAATCCGCATACTACGCCGCTATCGTCACCGGAGCCTACCGCCATGCCATTGACGCAGCCGCGCTCGGCGTCCCCTTGGACCCTGTGTGGCGGGACGAGGTGGAGCATATCAGCCATCGGCACTACTCCACCGGCTTCTACTACGGACAGCCCGGACAGTTTACAGAGGACTCCCGATATATCCGGGACTGGCAGATTGTCGCCAAAGTGCTGGAGTGTGATTCGGCGGGAAATGCCCTGTTGTCTCTTAACAACAAGTTTTCCTCAGGGGATTTTTTGGAACTGGTGGGCCCAGATGTGCGCCCTGTCGCCTTTCAGGTAGGAGAGCTGTGGGATGAGGAGGGTTCCCCTCTCCTCCAAGCGCGCAAGCCGCAAATGCGCTTCCGCATGAAGCTGCCCCGGGCAGTTCCGCCCCTGTCTCTTCTGCGCCGGCAGGCCGACCTCACCCCCTCCTAATACTCTGTTTTCTCATCACTGCCGCAGCTCTATCAGCCGGCACGTCACTGGGAGGTCTTTGCTATGGAAAAGCTGTATGAAGAAAATCCCTATCTCACCTCTTTTTCCGCCCAGGTCCGCTCCTGTGTCCAGGGGAAGAGAGGCTGGGACATTGTCCTTGACCAAACTGCCTTTTATCCCGAGGGGGGAGGACAGCCCTACGACCTGGGCTGCCTTGGGGACACCCAGGTGCTGGAGGTCCACATGCGGGACAGCCATGTTGTCCACACCTGCTCCGGCCCTTTGGCGGAGGGCAGTCAGGTGTCAGGGCAGATCGACTGGCCCCGCCGCTTCGATCTGATGCAGCACCACTCTGGGGAGCACCTCGTCTCTGGGCTGGCCCATCAGATGTACGGCTGTAATAACGTGGGGTTTCATATGGGGGCCGACGTGGTCACCATTGACTTTGACTTGGAGCTCACTGAGGAACAGATCCGGGAGCTGGAGCTGGCTGTCAACCGCTACATCTGGGAGGACCACCCCGCTCAAATCACCTATCCTTCCAGGGAGCAGCTGGCGCATTTGGAGTACCGCAGTAAAAAGGAGATTGAGGGTCAGGTGCGGATTGTCACCTTCCCCGGCGGCGATACCTGCGCCTGCTGCGGCACCCATGTCTCCTCCTCCGGACAGGTGGGGCTGGTTAAGCTCCTGTCCTGCCAAAAGTTCCGCACCGGGGTACGAATTGAACTGGTCTGTGGCGGCCGCGCCTTTTCCCATCTGTCCAAGGTGTGGGAGCAGAACCACCAGGTTTCCAACCTCACCTCTGCGAAAATGTTGGGGACCGCCCCAGCAGTGGCTCGGCTGTTGGAAGAAAATCAGGCGCTGAAGTCCCGTTTGTTTGCCATGGAGCAGGCCCGTTTCTCTGACCTGGCCCAGCGGCACCAGGGGGCTGGAAATGTCCTGCTCTTTGAGGAGGAGCTCTCCCCGGACGGCCTGCGCCGGCTCACCGATGCGGTGCAGACCGCCTGCGGAGGGCTGTGCGCCTGCTTCTCCGGCCAGGAGGGGGCGGGATACAAATACGCCATTGGTCAGCCCGGAGGTGATCTGCGGGCGCTCACCACAGAGCTCAATCAGGCGCTTCACGGGCGCGGAGGCGGTAAGCCCAACTTCGTCCAGGGCTCCGTTCAGGCAGGCCGGGCTGACATTGAACAATTTTTTGCCCGCCACTTCCCTGCAAAGCAGTAAACCGCGCTTTCCTGTCCCCTCCACCCCCTTTGGATGAAAAGGGTGCCCTGTGGAATATACCCTCTCCCAATGAGCGCATGGAACGGGCTTACCCCAGCGCCACCTATGTGGAAGAAGAAACGCCAGAGGGCGGCTCACTATGAGCCGCCCTCTTTTTTCTATATGTCAGTGCCTTTGGACAGGCAGTCCGGGCACCCGGTTCAGCAGACTCATCACCGCCGTGGCGGAGACCACACCTACCACCCCTTGGGCCAGGTTAAAGGGAATATTGGCCGCTGCCCCCGGCCCCATCCCCAGCAGCACTGCCTCAAATCCGAAATAGCCGGCTATCATAATGCACTCCGCCACACCGCCGCTGACCAGACGGGGGGCCAGGGCGCGCCGCTGAACGCTCTCCCGGTACTGCTGAAAGAGCCATCCCGCAGCGGCGGCCATCAGCGCCTTAATGACCAACGTGGCCGGCGCATAGAGGGGAAAGCCCTGTAGATCGGACAGCGCAGAGCCTACTCCTGCCGCGGCCGCCCCCCAGCCCGGCCCCAGGAGCCAGGCGGATAGGAGCACTGCACAGTCCCCCAAATTAAAATATCCCCCCATAGGGGATGGGATCTTGATTACCGTGGTCATCACCGCACACAGGGCGGTCATCAGCGCAGTCAGCACCAAGGTGCGGATTTTTTGGTCGTTCATGTTGTCGTTTCTCCTTCCGACTTTGCGATTGATGCCTGGGCCGCCTCTCTCCGAGCGGCTTTTTTTCGCTTAGCGGCCATATAGCGGTCCTCCTCACTAAAAATGCAGCCGCAGTATTTCTGCATATAAAACCCATGGGCCCGGGCAAACTCCTGTCCCGCCTGAAACAGGGGACGAAAGTCCCGGTAGAGGAACTCCACGCCGTATTTCTCCCCCATGGCCTGGGCGGTGGCTCGGATGGCCTCGTGATTCTGGTAGGGGGAAATCAGCAGCGACGTCGTGAAGGAGTCATAGCCGTGCTCTGCGGCATATCGGGCGGTCGCCTCCATTCGCCCCCAGTAGCAGTAGGCACACCGTCCGTCAATGTTGTCCGCTACATGGGTGATAAAGGACCGCAGGTCATAGGTGCCGCCGATCACCAGCTTCAGTTGGATCTCCTTAGCGTACTCCTCCAGCGTGTGCTTCCGGGCCTGGTACTCTGTGTAGGGATGGATATTGGGATTGAACCAAAAGCCCGCAACCGAAATTCCCTCTGAGCGCAGCAGAGCAATGGGCTGATTGGCACAGGGAGCACAGCAGATGTGCATCAATGTGTGTTTCAAGCTCTCACCTCAGCTTTAAGATTGTCACATGGAGTCCCCGGCTCAGCGCATAGGACAGGGTCTGGGCTGTCCCTCCCTTAGGCACACCGTCATAGACCGCCAGCAGACGGGAGGAGCGGTCCACCATATACCGGTTGCGCCGCACCATGCACCAGCGGCCATAATGGGCCTGCACAAGAGTCTGATAATTACAGCGGTCTAAAATGGACTGGTAGCGCTCCCGTTCCTCCTCCGGCCAGCGGTCGGCCTGGCTCTCACAGGGGCGGGCACACTCCAGGGCCACATCCGGGTGGACATCCCGCAGGGCCAGCACTGCCTCTGCAAAGTACAGGTCGGCGCCCCGGGCCATTCCAGAGATAAAGTGCCGCACCCCGGCGGCATACTCCTCCTCCAGGGCCTTGGCAATTCTTTGCTTCAGGACAACACAGCGGGGATCCTCCTCGTGAACGCCCCAGGGGAGCTTATCTGGGCGATGTCCCGTAAAACAGCAGGTACTCCGTTCTTCCATTTTGCCGCCCCCTCCCCTTGCGTACCGACATTGTATCCCCATTCCGCTGGGAAGTCAATGAAAATCGAATCTTTGTTCCAGTTTATGGCATGGCCAGAAAAATGGGGGTTGCATTTCTCCGCAAATTGCGTATAATGGGTTTTGGACAACTGAATGAATGTCTTCAGGGCGGGGTGGAAGTCCCCACTGGCGGTATAGTCCGCGACCGGATGTTGCAAAACATCCGCTGACCCGGTGCAACTCCGGGACCAACGGTCACAGTCCTGATGGAAGAAGATGTGTGGCAAAACAATCGCGCACCTCCTTATGTTGTTTTGACTCCTGGAAGACATGCTCTTTCAGGCGTACCAAAATGCAAAAGGAGTGTTTTTTTATGTCTGCAAACACCAAAAAACTCACTGTCTTGGCCATGCTCACCGCCCTGTCCGCCGTTTTGATTACCCTGGTCCACTTCCCCCTGTTCCCGGCGGCCGCCTTCCTGCAGTACGACCCGGCGGACGTGGTGTTCCTCATCGGCGCATTTGCCTTCGGCCCCCTGGCCGGCCTGGTGGTGACAGTAATCGCCTCTGCCATCCAGGCCTTTCTGCTGGGTGGAGACGGGATGTACGGCTTCCTGATGCACGTCATCGCCTCCGGCACGCTGGTGCTGGTGGCTGGGGGGATCTACCGCCTGCTCCATACCCGTGCGGGCGGCCTCATCGCCCTGATTCTGGGCACCGTAGCCATGGGCTGTGTGATGATGGTGGCCAACCACTACATCACTCCCTTCTACATGATGACGCCCACAGAGGTGGTGGACGCTATGCTGGTGACGGTGATCCTCCCCTTTAACCTGCTGAAGGCGGGGATTAACTCCGTCATCACCTTCCTGGTCTACAAGACCGTCTCCCGGACGCTCATCCACGGGGAGGGCTGGGAGCGCGAAGCCCCTCAGAAGGCGGAGAGCAAGGCCTGATTTTCAACGAAAAAGCGGCGCGGTTTTTAAAACCGCGCCGCTTTTGCTATTTATGACGCCGCCTCCGGGGGGTTCAGGGTGATCCCATTGGCGGGCAGGGTGGTGAATGCCCGGAGGGAGGGGGAGAACTCCAGCCGTGTCACCAGAAAGCCCAAGTAGTTCCCGACGTAGTACATGGCGTCCCCCTGTACTCCAATGGAGACGGCCAGCTCCAGGGTCCCATTCTCTAACAGCCGAATGGAGGTGTAGTCCCCTAGAACGAGGGCCTCTCCCGGCTCCTGGTCCGGGGAGCGGCGCTCCAGGGTGGACAGGCCGGTGATCCCCGCCCCGGCGACCCGGTACACCAGCGCGCCCTCCCGCGCCTCCACAAACTCCGCCTCTACCTGAGAGGCGAGCCCGTCCAGGTCCACATTTACCGGATATGCAGTTCCGGTGGACAGGTCGAACACCCGGCACTGGTCCTCCCAGACGCCGCTGCCGCCCCAGCCCCAGATGTACACCAGCTCCGGGGAGCCGTCCCCGGTGAGGTCCAACACGTCCAGACTGGCCTGGCCGTCCGCGGCTCCGTAGAGGTCCACAGGAGTGACCGGCATATCAAAGGAAAAGGTGCTTCCCGGACCAGTAACGGCGGCCGGATAGGGCTCTCCCTTGGCCGGCGGGGAGCCGATTCGTATCTGAATCCCGGCCTCTGCGTTCTCCAGAAGCAGCTCCGGCGTTCCGTTTTCTTCCTGGAGAGAGGCCGTGAGGCCGCTATCCGGAAACAGCTCGTTGTACCGCTCTGCCGCTCGGGAGAGCTCCCCCGCCGCGTCGCCGGGCAAAAGGGTCAGCTCACCCCCCATGTTGGTGTCAATGTGCTCAATTCCTACCGCTGTGGTCACTTCCCCGTCCACCACGGTGAACTGGAACAGGGCGGGGTAGTTGGCGCTGGAGGTCCCGGTGAGGAAGCTCCGAATTTCCTCCGTGGTGGCAAATTCCTCTGCCAGAGGCAGGGTGTACTGGGCGTGGTCGGAGTCCTGCCCCCACTGGTCACAGGGGTCCAGGCTCACCGCCGCCCGCCCGTGGAGCAGTCGGGCGCCCCCCTGTCCGGCGGCATACACCGCCCCGCAGTAGCCGGTAAAATCCAGGTCCGCCGCCGCCAGGTCCAGCTTAGACGGGGTGTCCAGCATGATCCCAATGACCTTTCCTGCGTTGGGCCCGGTGTCCGCCTGGGCCAGCTCACCGGGCAGCCCGGCCTGGGACATATTCAGGGTATAGATCTGGGCCGTGGGATTCAGGGGATACCGCTTCCCGTCATAGGTGTGGTATATACCGGCGTCTTGGGTCAGGGGCAGGGTCTCCCGCTCTAAATCCCCCATTTCCTCCCAGAAGTCCTCCCGGTTGTCCCACTGCTCCTGCGTCATGGGGATGTAGGTGACGGTTTTGCCCTCCCGGTCGATGGACTCCACCCAGGCGTAGCGGATCAGCGCCGCCTCAGACGTTCCCATTTGGGAGTCCTCGGGAGGGGACTCCGCCTCCTGACAGGCCACCAGGGAGCCGGACAGCATAACCGCCGCCACCGCCAGGGCCAGCAGGGCACGCCCCTTCCGCTTTTGTGTGGTATCCATCATAGCTCGGAAGCGGACAAAAACTTCCCGCTTACTG
>CALXGD010000142.1 GCA_944387745.1 uncultured Oscillospiraceae bacterium | reverse complement strand
TATCATCCGCCCGCTTTCCTGCAGCCGTCCTTTTCTGCGGGCGGCTGATAGCCGCCCCTACATCCGCGGAGGTTTTCTTCATGCCTAAGCGCATCGCCGTCCTGGTCTCCGGCGGCGGCACCAATTTACAGGCCCTCATCGACACCCAGAGCCGGGGGGAACTGGTAAATGGGGAAATTGCTCTGGTGATCTCCTCCACCCCGGACGCCTACGCCCTGGAGCGGGCGGAGAAGGCAGGGATTCCCCACTGCGTCATCGCCCGGAAGTCCTTCCCCTCCAACCAGGCTATGACGGTGGCTCTCACCGAAAAGCTGAAGGAGGCGCGCATCGACCTAGTGGTGCTGGCCGGGTTCATGGTCATCCTCACTGGTGAGATGGTGCGGGCCTACCCCAACGCCATTCTGAACGTCCACCCCGCCCTCATCCCCTCCTTCGCCGGACCGGGGTGCTACGGCCTCCACGTCCATGAGAAGGCCCTGGAGTACGGGGTGAAGCTCACCGGCGCCACCGTTCACTTTGTCAGCGAGGAGTGCGACGGGGGCCCCATCGTCTCTCAGAAGGCGGTGGATGTCCTCCCCGACGACACCCCGGAGGTCTTGCAGCGCCGGGTGATGGAGCAGTGCGAGTGGAAGCTGCTGCCCCAGGCGGTGTCCCTGTTCTGCCAGGGCCGCTTGAAAGTGGAGGGGCGCACGGTTCGCATTTTGGATGCAAACCCTTGATGTTTTTTTGCTCCATTTTTTGATATCATAGACACGCGGTGTAACTGACGGAAGTGGAATAGACCACGGGGAGCATCGCTGTGGAACTTTGCCGACCGTCTGGGCGCACTCGTTTTCCAAAACGCGGTGCGCCCTTTTGTTTGTATGCAAACACGGAACGAAGGAGGACGCTTATGAAAACACTGAATCTCAACGAAATTTTGAAGAGCCGGCCCTATCCCGGCCGGGGCATCCTGGTGGGAAACGCCCACAACGGCACCTGGGCCCAGTCGGTCATCGCCTACTTCATCATGGGCCGCAGCGAGAACAGCCGCAACCGCGTCTTTGAGCAGACGGAGGACGGCATCCGCACCCGGGCCTTTGACGAGAGCAAAATGACCGACCCCTCCCTCATCATTTACCACCCCGTACGCATGGTGGGCTCCACCACCATCGTCACCAACGGGGACCAGACCGACACCATCCGGGACGCTTTTTTGGAGGGCCGCAGCTATGTGGACGCCCTTCGCACCCGCACCTATGAGCCGGACGCGCCCAACTACACTTCCCGCATCTCCGGCGTGGTGAACCGGGACGGCAGCTACTGCCTGTCCATTCTCAAAGCCATGGACGGCGATCCCGGCGTATGCCAGCGCCACTTCTATGAGTACAGCGCCTTTAGCTATCAGACGGGCCACTTCATCAGCACCTACGAGGGCTTCGGGGACCCCATCCCCTCCTTCTCCGGGGAGCCGGTGCGGGTGGCTATCACCGCCCCCACCGCAAAGGAGCTGGCCGACCAGCTCTGGGACAGTCTAAACGAGGACAACAAGGTATCCCTGTATGTACGCTATGTGGACCTGCGCAACGGGTTTGCCGAGACGGTCATCCGCAACAAGCTGGGGGAGGACTTTTACAGTGCCCCCAAGGTCCCCGTCTGGCGGCAGGAGTAAGGAGGTCGCCATGGCTTTGACCGATCCCATTGCCGCGTTCCAGCGGGAACGCGCTCACGTCCCCTTTCAGCCCCCCACGGTGTGTACGGCGGAGAGCTTCCCCCTGCTGCTGGCCGGGGTGCCCGCCCTGCGGAAAACCCCCGGTCTGGCGGACATGGAGGCGGCGGGGGAGGAATATTTCACTTCCATCCCCTACTGTCTCAGCAAGGAGGACCAGCAGAAAACCCGGGAGCATCTGCGGGAGGTCTACGGCATCACGGACCGGGACAGCTTGATTGCATTTTGTCAAAACGAGCTTTGGATTCACTCAGAGTATTTGGATTTCGAATCCTTCTGGGAAAACCGCCCCAATTTCCCCCTGTCCGATCTGGAGCCCGGCGCTAGGGCCTACTTCCAGCGGCTGTCTGATTTCGCCCGGCAGTTTCAGCCCTTTGTGGGCCGCCGGGGCTTCCTGGCCTGGGACATCAGCGAGACCCTGGGGCAGCTGCGCTCCGCCTGCGCCTGTGACCTGATCTCCCCCCAGGAGTACCGGGAGCTGTCCCAGCCCTGGACCAAGCAGGCCGCCGCCTTCCACAGCTGGGAGGAGTACGCGGTGGGCCTGGTGTGCGGGGCCGCCTACTGGGCCTTCCGCATGGGAGGGGACCACGGAGCGGAGGACGCCGCCGCCTACCTGGACCTGAATCTGCGCCTGGTGCGGCAGCTGTTGGGCAGTAAGCAGGCCTGGGCTGGGCGGATGTGGTATTGTCCTCAGAGCGGGAAGGCCTACAAGCTCTCCGCCCCGGAGATGCGGGAGCTGCTGCGGGACTGGGAGGGGCCAGAGGGCTGTCTGGCCACCGACCAGATCACCGTACAGGGAAAGAAGGTGGGCTGGTGCTATCGGGAGAAACCAGACGAAAACTATCCGGACAGCGGTTGGCGGTTCTTCTCCGGGGAAGAGACTGACGAGTATGTGAACGACCCCCACAACACCGGAGTCTACCAGCTAAACACCATCTGCAACTATGACCCGGATATTATCCCCCTGCTCACCGCCCCCTATGGCGCCGCCTACGCCCGAGGGGAGGACGGGAAGTTTTACGCCGAGCCCTTTGAGGCGCCGGAGGATTGATTTCAGCAGAAACCAGAAGGGCGGACACACAGGTCCGCCCCTACATCAAATCATCACAAACAGAAAGGATGACCCGCCATGACCGAACTGGAACTGAAATACGGCTGCAACCCCAACCAGAAGCCCGCCCGTATCTTTATGGAGGGGGGCGAGCTGCCCCTAAAGGTGCTCAACGGCAAGCCGGGATACATCAACTTCATGGACGCCCTCAACTCCTGGCAGCTGGTGAAGGCCCTGAAAAAGGCCACCGGCCTGCCCGCTGCCGCCTCCTTCAAGCACGTCTCCCCCGCCGGGGCCGCCCTGGGCCTGCCACTCACCGATGTGGAGCGGCACATCTACTTCGCCCCCGAGGGAGAGCTATCCCCCATCGCCTGCGCCTACATCCGTGCCAGGGGCGCTGACCGGCTGTGCTCCTTCGGGGACTGGGCCGCCCTCAGCGATGTGTGCGACGCGGATACCGCCCGCTTTCTGGCC
>CALXGD010000141.1 GCA_944387745.1 uncultured Oscillospiraceae bacterium | reverse complement strand
AGCTTATTAAGCCGCACTCCCTGATCCAGCTCCAGCTCGTACCGGGTGACAGATGGGCCACGGGTGACATTGACGATGTTGGCGTCGATGCCGAAGGAGTGGATGGTGTCGGAGAGCCGCTGCTTGTTGGCGTTGAGCTCCACCAGGGCCTCTCCCCCCAGCTCGCCCTTCCCCTCCTGGAGCAGATCCAGGGGCGGGTGCTGATAGGGGGGCGTCTCCTGCTCCAGGCCCGCCTGGAGATGCCGGGCCACCTCTAGGGCGGCCTGCTCCGCCTCTCCCCTGTCGCCCTTGTCCCCACGGGGGACGGCGGGCTCCCGGACGATCTCCACCGGAGGAGTCGGGACCTCCGGCGGCGAAGCTTGGACAGGCGGCCTCTCCGCGGGGGGAGCTGGCTGTGGTGTAAAGGTTTTCGGCTGTTCAGCCGTGGACGTTACATAGCTGGGTGGCACATTTTCCTCCGGCTGGGTGGGCTGTGCCGGGGCGGGACAGGGCTCGGGAGCCGGGGGCTGGGGGGCCTCGGCGGACTCGCTCTGTCCTCCCCTGCCGGTGAGCACCTGGTCGGGAGCGGGCACCCGGGGTCTGCGGTCAAAGAAGCTCTTTTTCCGCTCTGGCGGCGGGGGCGGCTCCTTCCCCACCAGGGGGCCGTCCTCCACCGGGATATCAATATCCGCCCGCCGCCCGTCCGGCCGGGGGGGCCGGGCCGCCTGCCGCTCCGGGGGCTCTGGTGGCTCATATTCCTCCGGCTCATACTCATACCTGGGCCGGGAGAAGAACCAGTCGGCCACATCCACAATGGTGCGGTTGAAGGCCCCCAGTCCGGCGAGAATGAGGACAAGGACAAAAATCACTGCCGCCCCCACTTTGCTGAACACCTGGACGCAGGCCTGGGCCAGCGCGCCGGAGAGCAGCCCGCCGCTGGTCATGGCCTCCCCACTGTCCCACAGGCTCTTCACTAGAGTGCCGTCCCAGGGCAGGGCCTGGGCAGAGACGCTGTGGATGATGCAGGACAGGAGCACCGGCAGCACCAGGGCGCAGAATATCCGCAGGCGCACCGGCCTCCCCCGGTGGAAGGCCAGGACATAGCCGGACAGCACCAGGGCCGGGGGCACCAGCCAGAAGCCGTAGCCGATGAGCCCCTTCAGCAGTCCGCACAGGCCGTCGATGAACAGGGCCTTCACCTGGAAGCAGCCCAGTACCGTGAAGATGGCCAGGAGCAGACACACCACCGCCCCCGCCTCCCGGCGGAAGGGCCGGTGGGCGGGCGCGGGGGCCTGTCGGCCGCCGCCCCGGGATGAGCCGCTCTTCGATCTGGAATTGGAGGCGGCCGTTCTCCGCCCCCCCTGGGAGGTGGAGCGGCCTCCCCCAGACTTCTTTCGTGACGTCGCCATAGTGTGAAAGATCCTTTCTCCGAGTTCTCAGTTCCATTCTGTGCCCCGGTCTGCCGCTCCCCGATATGCCCGCCCTCTGGGGCTGGAATCCGCGGGAACCGGGAGGCTCCGGCTGGGGAACTATGCCGCCGGCACCAGTGTGAAGCCTGTGAGACTGAGCACCAGGAACACTCCGCCGGCTACCCAGCAGTAGTAGGCAAAGGCCCCGAACCTGCCCTTAGAGGCCAGCAGATTCACAAGGCCGATGGAGAAATAGCCCACCACCCCGGCGATGGCCATCCCCAGCAGGTACTTGGGCAGCAGGGCGGCGTCGAAATTCCCCTCCTTCGCCACATCCACTACCTCCAACAAGGTAGCGCCAAACACGGCGGGCAGGGACATGAGGAAGGAGAAGCGCACCGCAAATTTCCGGTCCAGCCCCAGAGCCATGCCGGCGGCGATGGTGCTGCCGGAGCGGGACAGGCCGGGCAGGGTGGCAAAGCCCTGGGCCACGCCGATGAGCAGGGCGTCCTTCAAGGTCGTGTTCCGGGCGTTTTTCCGGCCCCTGGCCATGCGGTCGGACAGGAACAGGACCACGCCGGTGAGAAGCAAAATGCAGCTCACCGCCGCCGGGTAATTGCCCACCTGCTCCACATAGTCCTTGATGGGCAGCACCAGAAACAGGGGCAGAGTGGCCACGATCAGCAGTAGAATCTGCCGGCGGGCGGCGGGGGGGCTCCCCCCGGCTGGGGGTGTGGGAGAAGAGGTCCCCAAAGAAGCGGAAGAACTCCAGGATCATCTCCCAGATATCCTGCCAGTAGTAGACGCACACCGCAATCAAGGTGGCAAAGTGAAGCAGGATGTTGAAGAGGTTGTCCGGTGTCTCCATGTTAAAGAAATGCTGAGTCAGGGTCAGATGCCCGGAACTGGAAAGGGGCAAAAATTCCGCCACTCCCTGGACCACGCCCAGGACCGCGACCATCAGATATGTCATAGCTGCCTCCGTTATCTCTTGCCGGACCGTCCCGCCCCGCCTATGAGGGCGCTGTGGGCGGGGACCGCTCCGGGAACTGCTCGATGGTATTATATTAGCACATTTGTTCCTAAAATGCCAGTGTTTTTCACTGCCCCTCTCTCCAGGGGGCGGGAGGGCGCAGCTCCACCGTCCGGGTGGAAACGCGCTCCCGGAAGGCCCGGTCGTGCTCCACAAAGAGCAGGGTGGGCCGGTAGGTCAAAATCAGCTCCTCGATCTGCATCCGGGAAAACAGGTCGATGTAATTGAGGGGCTCGTCCCACAGATACAGGTGGGCCCGCTGGCACAGGCTGGCGGCCAGCAGCACCTTTTTCTTCTGTCCCGCGCTGTACTCCGCCATATCCCGCTCCAGCATGGGGCGGGAGAAGTCCAGCTTCCGCAGCACGGTGAAAAACTGGGTCCGGTCCAGCCCCTGCTGGCGGGCAAATTCGGCGGGCGTCCCGGACAGGCCGCCGGCGTGCTGGGGCACATAGGAGATCACCAGTCCGGAGGCTCGGCGCAGGGTCCCGGTGTAGGACACCGCCTCCCCCAGGATCAGCCGGAGCAGGCTGGTCTTTCCGCTCCCGTTGCCCCCCGTCAGGGCCACCCGGTCCCCCGACTCCAGGGAGAAGGAGCAGGGGGCGCAGACCGGCCGCTCTCCATAACACACCGCCGCCTCCCGCAGCTCCAGCAGCCGGCCGCCCCGGTAGGACTGAGGAAAGAGCTTCAGCGGGTCGGCGTGCTCCACATCCCGGAGTAGGCTCCGCTTCTCCTCCGCCGCCTCCGCCTGCCGGGCGGCGATGGCCTTGGAGCGCTTCATCAGTTTGGCCGCCTTGTGGCCCACATAGCCCCGGTCCACCTTTAGGCCGGAATTTTCGCCCCGGTACTTGCTCCGCTCCACCTGGTCGGACCAGCCCTCTGTGCGCCGGGCCGCCTGCTCCAGGCGCTGGATCTCCCCCCGCAGGGCCGCGTTGCGGGCCTCCTCCCGCCGGTCCCGGGCGCACTTCTCCTCATACCAAGTGGAGAAGGTCCCCCGCATCAGCTCCTGTCCCGACGGATTCAGAGCCAGAATGTGGTCCACGCACCCGTCCAGCACCGCCCGGTCGTGGGAGACGAGCAGGAAACCCCGGCGCACGCCTCGGAGATACCGGGTTATCAGGGCCCGGCCCGCCTCGTCCAGGTGGTTGGTGGGCTCGTCGATGAGGGGATAGCATCCCTCCGCGTAGAACAGCGCGGCCAGCCGGGCCCGGGTCTGCTCCCCGCCGCTGAGGCTTTGGAAGGGCCGCTCCAGCACCTCCTCCCCCAGCTCCAGCTTGTTCAGTTCCCGCAGGAGCTTCCACTCCTCCTCCGGCGGGACGCCCTCCAACAGAACCTCCCGGACGGCGCGTCCCTCCCCGGCCAGAGGCCGCGGGAAGTAGATGGCCAGCTCCGGGCACAGGAGAGTCCCGCTGCCGGTCAGCGACCCCTCCAACAGGCGCAGCAGGGTGGTCTTTCCCCGCCCGTTGCGCCCCACCAGCCCCAGCTTCCAGCTGGTATCCAGCTGGAGATCCAGAGCCTGAAATACCGGGGTGTGGTCCCCGTCATAGGTAAAAGAAACCTGTTGCAATAAAATCTGTGACATGGTCATGCCCTCCTTGCCGGCAAAAATGAAAGGCCGCAAGAACAGGGTCTCCCCGTCCTCGCGGCGCACCGGCCAGGGTCCGGGCGCAGAAAGCGGCCCTCACCCATCTCACATTCAGCCGAAGCGGAACAGGCAATCCCCTCTCGCGGCGGCATGACAAGACCGGAGCCGTCCCCGGCCCCCACAAAATGTTCCCGTCATGCGTCAGCAAAGGGAATTGCGCATGCTCCCGCCTCCTATCTCTAGTTCAATCCATTCCCAAGCTCAACAATTTTCTTGCTGCTCCCACTCCCGCAGGGTGTGGGGACACACAAAAGAATTGGGACGAAATCGAACTGACTATACCACACCTGCGGGGCCGTGTCAACGGTTTTCTGTCTGCTCCGCCAGGGCGCGGGCATACAGCTCGTTCCGGGACAGGCCCAGTTCCTTGGCGGCGCGCTTCACCCCATCCCGCAGGGAGAGAGCTTCCGCCTCCCGGAGTTCCCGCACCCGGTCCAGGCCGTCCTCCAATGTGGTCGGCCCCTCCGCCAAAGGTTCCGCCCCCCGGACCACCAGCACAAACTCCCCCTTGGGCGCCTCCTGTTCATACCGGGCCGCCGCCTCCCCCAGGGTGGTGCGGACAATCTCCTCGTGGAGCTTGGTCAGCTCCCGGCACAGGGAGACGGGCCGGTCCGGCCCAAAGGTCTCCGCCAGGTCCTTTAAGGTGGCGGGCAGCTTGTGGGGGGCCTCGTAGAAGATCATGGTCCGCTCCTCATTCCGCAGGGACTCCAGGTGCCGGCGGCGGTTCTTTTTGTTCATGGCCAGAAACCCCTCAAAGGTGAACCGGCCGGTGGGCTGGCCAGAGGCGGCCAGGGCGGTGACCAGGGCACAGGGGCCTGGAATGGACACCACTGGAACGCCCGCCTGGGCGCACAGAGAGACCAGTTCCTCCCCCGGGTCGGAGACGGCCGGGGTGCCGGCGTCGGTGACCAGGGCGCAGCTCTCCCCCGCCAGCAGCCGCTCCAAAATGGCCGGGCCGCTGGTCTGGGTGTTGTGGCGGTAGTAGGACACCATGGGCTTTTTCAGCCCCAGGTGGTTGAGCAGCTTCACCGATACTCGGGTGTCCTCGGCGGCGATGAAGCCCGCCTGGGCCAAAGTATCGGCCATCCGCTGAGAAATGTCCCCCAGGTTGCCGATGGGGGTGGGGACCAGATATAGGGTTCCAGACATGACAGACCTCCCGATCCATGTAGGGGCGGCCTGTGGCCGCCCGCAGAATTTTCTGCTTCTTCCGGTCAAAAAAGCTTCCCCC
>CALXGD010000140.1 GCA_944387745.1 uncultured Oscillospiraceae bacterium | reverse complement strand
GGACCGTTTTCGCAAGCTCCATGTTAATGGCGGCGCAGACCCCCTCAAAATTGTTTTTTATTTCACTGTTTGTAAAGCGAATCACTTTGATTTTTTCTACTTCAAGCAGGTATTTTGTCCGTTCTTCATCATATTGCAGACCTGCATTTTCATAATGCTGTGAGCCGTCCAGCTCAATCGCCAACTTAGCTTTATCGCAGTAAAAATCAACGATATAGCGGCCAAACGGGTTTTGTCTATTAAATTGCAGGGGATGTGTTCTAAGAAAATCATACCACAGATGATTTTCTTCTCTGGTCGCGTTTTTCCGCAATTCCTGAGCGCGGATTCTGGTATACGGACGCTCCTTCAAACCTTTACCGCTCCCCTCATCCAGCCCTTCGGGCCACCTGTCCCTACCCCTTCTGTCCCTTCGGGACATTTTCCCCTGACAGGGGGAATCGGCCCCCAGGGGAAGGCTTTTTATTCCCCTCACCCACCCGCGTGAAACCGGCGCTCGGTGATAGGAAATCCCTTCTTTTAATTTTGTCACTGTGCCAAGATATTTTCCAGTTGAGAATAGAGAGCGGGAAAATCGGATGTTACCGTTTCATAGACATCTTCCATACGAAGCGTCTGATATTTATGCGCGGCAATGTCTCGGAATCCTGCAATTTCTTTCCAAGGAACAGAGCGATGACTGAGCCTAAAGTCATCGGAAAGATTTTTAACAAGCTCTCCGATGTTAATAACCGTCATACAAATGGCCCTTTTTAAAAGCTCATTGCCCTCAAACTCTTCATAAGAATTATCGCCCAATAAGTTCTGCGCGATGGAGAGTTCTGACATGACTTTTTTTAAAATGATAATATCTCTATGCTCCATATACCGAAATCCTCTGATCAATTTCAAGTAAACTGTCCTTTGGAATTGGACTATGGACTACATCTACTTTTGACCCAAGCAATTCCTCCAGCCGATTCTTCACCCCGTTCAAAGTAAGCAATGATACCCGCGGGGTCGTAAACTCAATCAGCAAATCCACATCACTGTCTGCATGGCCCTGTCCTCTGGCCAGCGAACCAAACAATTCCGCCTTTTTTATATTTGGATATTCCTGCGCTACAATCGAAACGCCTCTTATGATCTGGTCGATACTAGGAACCATTTTGGAACCCCCTTTCTAAACCGCATAACTCCCCTCACCCACCCGCGTGAAACCGGCGTCCGGTCAGAAACAGAAACGGTTACGGTGCTCATGTAAGAATGCCGAACGTAAGAAAGACGTGGGGAATCGAACCCCGCGGCGGTTCCGCATCCGCAGACCACGGTGCCAAATGACTCCGGCACAAAGGAGCTTGACGCCCGCTTTTCACGCTGCCATTTGATTGTGCTGTTGGGGCCGGCACATAGGCCGCCCTTACTCCATCAGTTCTGTCGTCCAGTTGGCCTCCTGAATTTTCTCATCCAGCTCCCGCAGCGCCTTGGACTGCCAGTCCAGCTGCTTCTGCATCTCCCGCACGTTCACCGTGCTGCGGATCTTGATCTCCCCCGCGGTGCGCCGGGGCGTCAGTTCGCTGGCGCAGTCCAGAAAGTCCCGCAGACCCCGCAGCTTGCTCTTCTGACAGTCCCGGCGGGCCAGCAGGTCGGACAGGGGAACCCCATCCACCAGCGTGCTGCTGTTGGTGCGGTTGATGGCGGCGATAAACTGCTCCAATTTGGCGTAGTCCTCCTCCAGCTCCCGGAGCAGCTCCTGGGGGTCCTCAGCGGGGGTCTCCCCCTCCTGGACCCTGGCATTGTTCTGGAGGCGGCCCTCCAGCTGGCGGATGCGCTCCTGCAGTTCGGAGCGCTGGGACAGGGCGTTGGCAAGTTTCATGGCGTTCCTCCTGTTACAAATCCTGCAAAATTTCTTCCCGCTTTTTCTGGTACTCCCGCTCTGTAATCAGCCCGGCTTCCTTCAGGCGCTCCAGCTGCTCCAACCGGCCCTTGGCATCCAGGGCCGTGGAGGGGATGTGGTCGTGGGTCTGGACCTGGTTTCCTGGCATCTCCGCCTCGTCCTCTGTATACACTTCCATGGTGGGGACCCCTTTTTTCCCAAAGGCGTTGAGCGCGTTGGTTACCGTAATGGCCACCGCGATCCCGGTCCAGAACAGGCCGAAGAGGCCGAACATGGGAAGCACCATAAACACACCAATCAGAACAAAGAAGATCCCCACCACAAAGCCCATGGCGGACTGGGTTCTGCCCGGCTTGATCTGAATTCGCTTTCTGGCCATTTTATCTCTCCTGTTCCGTTTTTCCCATTTGGGGAAATTTTCTGCTGTTTTTCTATTTCAATTTGTATTTTATGAGCGAGTTATTCCTGTTCGGAGTCATTTCTCAGAGAAATTTCGCCGCTATCCACGGACTCCTCCGCAGAAGTTTCCACATTTTCCTGGTCATTTGTGGAATCTTCCTCCCGCTCCGCCAGAGCCAGGGAGATCACCTTGTCCCCCTCCTCCTTGAAGCGCATGACGATGACCCCCTGAGTGGCCCGGCCGGCCACCCGGATGGCGTCCACATGGGTGCGGATCAGGATGCCCGCCGCCGTCACCAGCAGCAGGTCCTCGGAGCCGTCCACCACCTTGATACCCACCACAGGCCCGGTTTTCTCAGTGACGGCATAGTTTTTAATACCCAGGCCGCCCCGGTTGGTGATGCGGTACTCCTCTACAGAAGTGCGCTTGCCGTAGCCGTTTTCCGTAATCGTGAGGACCGTCTTTCCGGCGGTGGCCCTGGCGGCCCCCACCACATAGTCCCCCTCCCGGAGCTTGATGCCCCGGACGCCCACGGCCTCCCGGCCCATGGGGCGCACGTCGTTCTCGTCAAAGCACACGGCCATGC
>CALXGD010000139.1 GCA_944387745.1 uncultured Oscillospiraceae bacterium | reverse complement strand
ATGGAGAAGGCATACTTCCACCCCTGGGCCTCATAGAGCTCCAGCTGCTCCGGGTCCGGCTCGGTGCCCAGCTTGCCCCAGGGCTCCAGGCGGAAGCGGGTGCCGGGGATTGCCCCGGTGCGGAAGGCGGCCCAGCTTCCCAGGCCGGTGGGGAACAGCCCCCGCTTGGCCTGGTCCTCCAGCCACCCCTCCAGGCCGGGAATGTCGTACAGGGAGACGGGGAGCCATTTGCGGATGGTTTTCATGGGGAGGTCCTCCTTTCCAGTCTCAGGAGATGGGTGTGAGCATGGCGGCAAGTTCATCGTACCACTGGGACAAATCCAGCCCGCCAGAGTAGGTCACGGAGACCACCCGGTTCCCAGTTCGGGCAAGGACGGTCCAGTAGGGCACCGTGCCCTCCTCCAGGTCCCCAGGGACGCCGACCCAAAACTCCTCCACACCGGAGACGGACCCGTCCGGGAAAAGCTCCAGGGGGAGCTCCTGTCCCACAGAATTTCTCAGGGTCTGGAGCTGCCGCTGGGCGGACTGAACAGACTGGCACAGATAACAGGTGATGTCCAGATCAGATATGCCGCTGCTGCCCCGGCCGTGTTGGTTAATCTGGAGTTGAAGGGTCTCCCCGCTCTCCGGGTCTGTGTAGAGGACCGCCTGGTTGAGCTGGATACCCATCTCAGTGAGAACGTGGGGGGAGTCCTCTGTGGGGACAAAACTGTCATCCCCCTCCATCTCACCCAGGGTGAGCAGGGGGAATGGGGGTTCCCACTCCGCCAGAGAGACGCAGGTCCGCACCGGCCAGGACAGGACACCCTCCGGCAGGGCGGGAGCCCTGGGGGCGAGCATTTCCGCAATTTCCCCAAACCAGCTGGACAGGTCCAGGCTGCCTCTATAGGACAGGGCCAATACCCGGTCTCCCTCCAGGGCCAGCACCTCCCAGACCTTTCCCTCCTGGCGGGAGAGGAAGGTCTCCGCTCCGGGGACGTCCACAGCCTGAAAGGGGAGGCTGTCCGGGAGGGAGAGGGTGCCCTCATTGTCAGAGTAGGCCGCTCCCTGCTCCAGGCGCTCCAGCATAGCCCGGGCGCTTTCCGGCCCGTCGGCCAGGTAGTAGTCCAGCTCCATGGTGCTGCCTCCGCTGGAGCCGGAGCCGGCCTGATTGATGTGATACCAGGTGTGGATCTCCTGGGAGGGACTCTCATGTACGTCCACCGTGTTGTAGTGCACATCCACGTCCAGGGCCTCTACGGACCAGTCCTCCCTGGGAATCCAGCTGCCGTCCCCCTCCATCTCCCACAGGGTGAGCAGGTCAAAATCCGGGCGGAATTCCTCCAGGGGGAGGTCAGTGCGGTCACGGGCGCTCAGAGCGGACAGCAGGGCGATGAGCAGCACCGCCCCGCTCAGGGCGAGACCGGCCAGGGTCAGCACCTTCTGGGTGGGGAACAGCTTGGCCGGCAGGGTGGGCCGTGTGGTCGCATGATGCTGGATCTGTTTCTTGAGCATAAGGACGGCGGTCAGATCCAGAGCAAAGCAGACCAGGTTTATCCCCGCCGCCGTCGTCAACAGGAGGTACTCCACCGCCACGCACCAGTGGGGCATGAGGGCGGCCTGCTCCAACTGCCAGACCCCCATGGCCAGCAGGACACACAGGGCCACATCCAGAGAGATAAACGCAGCCAAAATCAGGGCCAAGCCCCAGGCGGGGTAGCGGAAGGCCGTCCGGAAAGAATCCGGATCGGTGTAGGGCTCCAGAGCACCGGGGTCGTCGGTAAAGAACAGGAAGTAGGAGAGGTAGAACACAACAATAGAATCCTGGTACTGCCATCCGGCCTGTCGATACAGCTCCAGCAGTTCACCGGAGGGGGAGGCTGTGAGCTGGGGAGCGGGGACCAGCCGGTACTGGCGGCCCGGTCTGGGTTCCTCCCGGCGGAATTTTGCCAGGAAGAAGTGGGGGTTGAAAATCCCGCCCACCAGCAGGTTCCACCCAGACTGCCGGCAGTAGATCAGGCCCTGGGCGGCCATAGTCTCCAGCCAACCCTCCGCCCGGCGAATGTCGGTGATGTTCAGCGGGGCCCACTTGGTGACAAAGCACTTCTGCTTTTGTTGTTTGCGGAACATAGAAACACGCTCCTTTCTGTGTCGTTAAGCCTTCCCGGTCTCAGGCCGCCTGTGCCAGCCGCTCTGTCAGCAGCTCCAGGGGCTTCTCCAGCTCCGGTCCCCGGAGGGACATGCGGAACACCTGGTCTCCCAGCTGTCCCACATAGCAGGCCCTGGGGAAATCCTCGTCGCTGAACTGATAGGAGAAGCAAGTGAGCCGGTCCAGGCCGAGGTAGGACAGCGCCTCTTCCTCTACAAAGTCAAAGGCCGGGGTGTGGTTGTGGATGTAGGGGGTGTTTTCCCCCCAGTTTTCCCGGTATTCCTCCATCTCTTTTTTCCACTCCTGGACCTGGCCCCGGTACACCCACTCCGCCAGCTCCGGGGAGCGGGTTTTTATGTAGGTCAGGGACAGCAGCACCTCACGGCTCTCCCCGCTGGGGAGGCGGGCCAGGGCGCCCTGGGCGACGTCGTACTGCTCCGGGGCCAGCCGGGAGCTGGTATAGGTGTCGTAGCGGAGCAGCTCCAGGGGGGTGTGCTCCCGAAGCTCCGTCCCCTCCGGGAGAATTTCTGTCAGGGTGATGTGGGGGAAGTCCCGCTCCGATTCATCGGACAGCCGTCGGGACTGGCTGTCCCGGGACAGGAGCACCGCCGCCGCGAGGAGCAGCGCCACCATTCCAAGGGTAAACAGGTTCTCCCGCAGCTGGGGGTAGGTGGGCCGCTGAACAGAGGGGAGCTCCCCCTTGACCAGCCTCCGCCGCAGGCGGGCAAACTGCACCGTTTGGCGGCATACCCGGAACACATACCCGCCTGCGGCAATCAGCAGAAAGAGGTAGATGAGGATTAGGCCGTCATTCAGAATGAGGCGCATGGGCAGGACGGCGGAGGCGGTGAACAGCAGGACGATCTCGTCCCACAGCAGCCAGCCGGCCCAGACCAGCGCCAGAACCGCCGCGATCCACTGCCGCCGCAAAAGCCGCTTCATGGCCCAGCCTAAGCTCTCCGGGTCGGTGTACAGCTCCGGGGCCTCTGGGTCGGTGCAGCGGTAGAGGGCGTACAGCTTGCCGATCTGCTCCACAAACCGCCAGCGCATGACCCGGTAATTGGCCGCCCGCTCCCGCAGATCGGGGCCGATGGGATCCAGGCGATAGCGGGCGTACCGGGCCTGCTCTGACGCCTGAAACTCCGCCCGGCCGGACCAGAACTTGGAGAATTTTTTCAGCTCATAGCCCT
>CALXGD010000138.1 GCA_944387745.1 uncultured Oscillospiraceae bacterium | reverse complement strand
AGATGATGGGTACTGCCATAGGTGATACTCCTTTCAGAATAACGATGGGTGAATAGGGACATCTATAAAAAAGAACCACCAAGGAGAAACTTCCTCAGTGGTTCTTGGGTTGTCGGTATGAAGTTGTCGGCGGAAGGACGATGAAATTAGGATTGACACCTGCTGTTTTATAAGGCAGAATAAAAAAGGTTGCAGAGAGGGTGATTCCGTGAGTGCATTTGACAAGATCAAAAAAGGCTTGGAAGAAGCGATTTCCTATGAACGGGGCGAACTTGAAACCGATATCAGGGAACTACAAGAGGAATCCGAGAACAAGGAATAAGAGAAGGGGGTACAGGCCGCATGTGTCTGTGCCCTTCCTTTTTGCAGCTGCTCCCTTGAAAGCTAATATTCAAAGGCCGGATTTACATATTTCTGCTTGAATCAAAGGCATGGGATACCCTGAATACTTCCGCGACGGGGGAGAAGCGGGTTGAAAATGCTTGCATTTTTAGATGATTCTGTTATAATAAATTACACAAATTCAACTGTGATAGACAGGCAGAATTGTTAGACGCAAAAGTTTGGATAAAAGTTCTTGAAACGTCGTTATTTTTTGAAAAATGTCGATATTTATAGCGAAAAAGTGATTGAACTCATGGAGGACAACGACGATATCCAGAACGTCTACCACAACTGGGACCAGGACGAGTGAGAACTGGAGGGGCGTGTTCTGATGGATGAATTTTTACCGGTTTTAGGCTATTTTGCCGCGCTGGCCCTGTCGATCTGTCTCTGGCGCCTGATTAAGAATCGGAAAAAGAAAAGATAGCAGTGGATCCGGGCGTGTGTTGTGACGGCAGCCAGCCCGGATCTTTTTGCCGTGCCGGAAAAAGAAGTGGAGGGGCGCCCGTACAGGCGTCCCTCCCCATATACCGCGAGCAAAACTGTAAGCCGGGTTCTGTATTTGACAGCCATCTATCTAGGCGCGCCGTTGCCGGTGCGCTCCAGCCACCTCCCGAGGACGGCCGGGCAAGCCTCATGTCCTCCCACGGTGTTGCTCCGGATAGAGTTTACAGCGGTGAGCAGTCTCCCGTCACCGGGTGGGCTCTTACCCCACCTTTCCACCCTTACCTCACCCCACAAAACCAATATGGTTTTGCGGGGGCCCGCTATCGGGCTGCGAGGCGGTATCTCTCTGTTGCACTGGTCCTAGGGTCGCCCCCGGCGGGTGTTACCCGTTATCCTTGCCCTGCGGAGCCCGGACTTTCCTCAGACCGGTCCTTTCGGCTCCGGCCCGCGGCTGTCTGTCTTACTCGCACCGACTATTTTACAAAAGCGGCGGGAGATTGTCAAGGACGGTTGCCATTTTTCCGGATTTGGCGTATAATATAACAAATACTGAAAAGGCGGGACTGCCCCGGGGACCATGTGCGTTCCCGGGGCGGCCCTGCGGGATAAGGAGGCTGTACATGAGCCTGAAGACGTATTTGGAGTCCATCCGCGGGAAATCAGTTGCCGTCATCGGCATCGGCGTCAGCAATACGCCCCTGGTGGAACTGCTGCTGGATGCCGGGTTTTCAGTTACCGCCTGTGACAAGCGGGAGCGTGCGGCATTTGACCAGGACCTGCTGGCGGACCTGGAGGGGAAGGGGTGCCGCCTGATCCTGGGCGCAGACTACCTGGATCATCTGGACCAGGACATCATCTTCCGCACCCCGGGCCTGCATCCCCGCTATTTGGAGCGGGCCAAGGCCGGGGGGAGCCAGATCACCTCGGAGATGGAGATCTTTTTTGAGGTCTGTCCCTGCCCCATCATCGCCGTTACCGGCAGCGACGGGAAGACCACAACTACCACCATAATCGCAAAACTCCTGGAGGCAGCCGGCAGGAAAGTCTATGTAGGCGGAAACATCGGCCACCCGCTGCTCTCGGAGGCGGACAGCATGGCAACTGACGGTGTGGCGGTGTTGGAACTGAGTTCCTTCCAACTCATGACCATGGAGCGCAGCCCTCAGATCGCCGTCCTCACCAACCTGGCGCCAAACCACCTGGACGTCCACACGGATATGGCGGAGTATGTCGGGGCCAAGGAGCGGATCTTCCGCTTCCAGACCCCTGTAGACAAACTGGTCTGCAACTGGGACAATGCCGTCACCCGGGAACTGGCCCAAAAAGCACCCAGCAAAGTGTTCTACTTTACACGGACTGGGGAGCCTGCTTTGGGGACGTTTTTATGGGAGGATGCCATCTGGATGCGGAATGATACTGGGGTGCGGATGGTGCTGCCCCTGTCGGATATCCGGCTGCCTGGCATCCACAATGTGGAGAACTACATGGCAGCCGTAGCAGCGGTGGACGGCCTGGTAGAGGATGGGATCATCCGGGAGTTTGCCCAGACCTTTGGCGGGGTGGAACACCGGATTGAGTTCGTGCGGGAGTGGCGCGGCGTCCGCTGGTACAACGACGCCATCGCCAGCAGCCCCAGCCGTACGGCGGCGTGCCTCAATTCCTTTGGCCAGAAGATCATCCTTCTGGCCGGCGGGAAGGACAAAGGGGTGGCCTACAAGGATCTGGGGCCCCTCATCAACGACCATGTGAAATACCTGGTCCTCT
>CALXGD010000137.1 GCA_944387745.1 uncultured Oscillospiraceae bacterium | reverse complement strand
GTATCCGCGGGTTCCGGGAGGACTATGAAGAGCACATCCTCCATGGCCGGTGTATCAGCGGATTGAGTCATCCGGTCCCCTGCGTATCCACCTGCCCAGCCCATGTGGACATTCCCGGATATATCTCCCTCCTCCGGGGGGGGCGGTATGAGGATGCTGTCCGTCTGATTCGGAAGGACAACCCCTTCCCCGCCGCCTGCGCCTATGTGTGTGAACACCCCTGTGAGGGGCAGTGCCGCCGGCGAATGGTGGATGCCTCTGTCAATATCTGCGGCTTGAAGCGCTATGCAGTGGATCACTCCAGCGACCTTCCCTCCCCCCAGCGGGCCAACGAGACCGGAAAAACGGTAGCTGTGATCGGCGGAGGCCCCTGCGGTCTGACCGCTGCTTACTACTTATCCCTCATGGGGCACAAGGTCACGGTATATGACCAGCGGCCCAAGCTGGGGGGAATGCTCCGGTACGGCATCCCTGACTACCGCCTGCCCCAGGAGGTACTGGACCGGGATATCCGTCACATCCTGTCCACCGGGATCACTGTGCGCACAGGGGTCTCTATCGGACACAATCTCTCTATGGAGGACATCCAGAAGTCCTTTGACGCTGTGTATATTGCCATCGGCGCGCACACAGACAAGAAGCTGGGCCTGGAGGGGGAGGAGAGCGCCAACGTACTCAGCGCCGTGGAGCTTCTGAGAAGTGTCGGCGAGGGGCAGAGTCCCGACTTCACCGGCAAGAGAGTATGCGTCATCGGGGGAGGAAACGTGTCCATGGACGCTACCCGCACAGCCCTGCGCCTGGGGGCGGCACAGATAACCTGCGTCTACCGCAGAAGAATTGAGGACATGACCGCTTTGGCGGAGGAGATTGAGGAGGCCATGGCCGAGGGGTGTCAGATTCTTCCCCTGCAGGCGCCCGCCCGCATCGAGGCGGACGAGAATGGCAAGGCTGTGGCGCTGTGGACTCAGCCCCAGCTCATCGGCCGCTATGGAAGAGACGGCCGCCCCGCCCCCGGAAACGCCCAGGCGCGGGAGTTCCGGATCCCCTGCGATTATGTCATTGTCGCCATCGGGCAGGCCATCGAAGCTCAGCCCTTTGAAGCCATCGGCGTCTCTACCCAGCGGGGCGCAATTCTGGCGGATCTGACCGCCTCAGTGCCAGGCGTAGACAACGTGTTTGCCGGGGGCGACGCAGTATCCGGCCCCGCCACCGTCATTCGCGCAGTGGCCGCCGGAAAGGTGGCCGCGGCAAATATTGACAATTACCTTGGTTTCGATCATAAAATCTCCACCGATGTGGAGATTCCCCCCGCCCATATGACCAATATGCCCCCCTGCGGCCGGGTCAATCTGCGCAACCGGACGCTGGAGTGCTATGCCGGAGACTTCTCTCTGGTGAAGGAGGGCATGACTGACGAGGAAGCCCATCAGGAGGCCAGCCGCTGCCTGCGGTGCGACCACTTCGGCTTCGGCAGCTTTAAGGGAGGGAGGAAAACAGAATGGTAACATTAACCATCAACGGTCAGACCATTCAGGTGGAAAAGGGCACCACCATCCTGGAGGCCGCCGCACAAAAGGACATCCATATCCCCCATCTGTGCTATCTGAAAGGCCTCAATGAGATCGCCGCCTGCCGGGTATGCTGTGTGGAGGTGGAGGGAGAGCGGGCTATGGTCACCGCCTGCAACACCCCTGTCCGGGAGGGGATGGTGGTCCACACCAACTCCCCCCGCGCCAGAGCTACCCGCCGCACCAATGTGGAACTGATTTTGTCCCAGCACGACTGCAAGTGCGCCACCTGTGTACGCAGCGGGAGCTGCCATCTCCAGAGCGTGGCCAACGACCTGGGTATTCTCACTCTTCCCTATGAGACTCAGCTGCCCCAGGGACTGCGGAAGGCGTGGACCACCACCTTCCCCCTATTCCATGACTACAACAAGTGCATCAAGTGTATGCGCTGCATCCAGGTGTGCGAGAAAATTCAGACTCTGGGCATCTGGGACCTGTCTGGCACCGGCGGCCGGACCACCATTGACGTGTCGGGAAATCGGGTCATCAAGGACTCTGACTGCGCCCTGTGCGGCCAGTGCATCACCCACTGTCCCGTAGGCGGCCTGCGGGAGCGGGACGACACCCAGAAGGTGTTTGACGTGCTGGCCGATCCGGAAAAAATTACTGTGGTACAAATCGCTCCTGCGGTGCGCACCGCCTGGGGAGAGTACTTTGGTCTGCCCCGTGAAAAGGCCACCATTCAACGCATGGCCGCCGTCCTGCGGCGGCTGGGCTTTGACTATATCTTTGACACCAACTTCTCTGCTGATCTGACCATCATGGAGGAGGGCAATGAGTTCCTCCACCGCCTCCAGACGGGGGATTTGAACCGGTGGCCTATGTTCACCAGCTGCTGCCCCGGCTGGGTACGCTTTTTGAAGAGCCAGTATCCAGAGCTTACGGCGCAGCTGTCCACCGCCAAGTCCCCCCAGCAGATGTTCGGCAGCGTGACGAAGAGCTGGTTTGCACAGCAGCTTGGCATAGATCCGAAAAAAATCTGCTGTATCTCCATTATGCCCTGTGTGGCAAAAAAGGCGGAGAGCGAACTGCCTACCATGCGGACTGAGACCGGCCCTGACGTGGATCTGGTCCTCACCACTCGGGAGTTTGTCCGCATGATTCGGGCCGACAAGCTCAACCCGGCGGAGCTGACGGAGGAGCCGCTGGACAGTCCCCTGGGAACCTATACCGGCGCAGCTGCAATTTTTGGCGCCACCGGCGGCGTGATGGAGGCCGCCCTGCGCACCGCCGCCTATCTGGTGAATGGGGAGAACCCAGACCCAGACGCCTTCGCCGCCGTCCGCACCGGCCCCGGCCTGCGTGAGGCGGAGTATACCCTGGGCGGAACAAAAATCCGCTGTGCCGTGGTCAGCGGCCTGGGGAACGCCAGACGGCTGATTGAGGATTTAAAAGCCGGACGGGTGAAGTACGATTTTGTGGAGGTCATGGCCTGCCCCGGCGGCTGTGTGGGCGGCGGCGGCCAGCCCGTGTCCGTGGAGGACGAGGAGCTCTACGGTGTCCGCGGGAAGCGGCTCTATGACATTGACCGGGCCTGCCAGCTGCGCTTCTCCCATGAAAATCCAGAGATTCAGGAACTGTACCGTCAATTCTTAGGGGCCCCTCTCAGCCCCCTGTCGGAAGAACTGCTGCACACCGATCACACGGCATGGGAAATGCCGAAGCCATAGAGCACTCAAAAAAGCGCGGTCTCTGGTTCAACGCCAAAGACCGCGCTTTTTCAGTTTTGGGGCCGCCAGCAAGCCTGTCATAGATCTCCAATATTTTCCTTCCACAAGACAGGCTCTCCCCGCTCCAAAGAGGCCCTCACCTGAACAATCCGCTGGTTGGAGGACCCCCGGAACTGCAGCCCCAGGTTTTTCAAAGCGGCCACAAAGGGCCCGTCCACCAGCACGTCCACCTGCTCTAGCAGCGCCCGGCTGTGGTCCCCCACCCTCCCGGTGGCCAGCTCCTCGAACAGATAGCCGGTGTAGCACCACACATCCTTCTCCGGGAACCGCTCCCGCACCCGGCGGACAAGGTCCAGCACCGCCTCCTGGTTCCGGGGGTGGAAGGGCTCTCCCCCCAGCAGGGACAGCCCCTTGATGTAGGGGAGCTCCAGAGCCTCCAGCACCGTGTCCGCCGACTCCTGGGTGAATGGCTGGCCGTAGTTGAAGTCCCAGGCCTCCGGGTTGAAGCACTCCGGACAGGCGTGGGTGCAGCCGGACACAAAGACCGAGACCCGGATGCCCGGCCCGTTGGCCACGTCGATGGGGCGGATGTCAGCGTAGTTCATAGAAAACCTCTTATTGTTTTGTATTCCCGCCCCTGCGGGGCGGGAATACAGGATATTACAGGTGCAGGACCCGCGCCTTGATCTCCTTGGTCTTGCCCACGTTCCAGTAGTTCTCCCCCAGGTAGCCGCAGGTGCGGCGGGTGACGTTCATCTTGGTCTGGTCCGTGTTGTGACACACGGGGCACTCCCACTGGAAGTTGTCGTTGATGGTGATTTCCCCATCATAGCCGCAGCACTGGCAGTAGTCGCTCTTGGTGTTGACCTCGGCGTACTGGATATTGTCATAGAGGAAGCGCACAACCTCTTTCAACGCCTCCAGGTTGTGGCGCATGTTGGGGATCTCCACATAGGAGATGCACCCGCCGGTGGAGATCTTCTGGAACTGGCTCTCGAAGGTGAACTTCCGGAAGGCGTCGATGTGCTCCCGCACGTCCACGTGGTAGCTGTTGGT
>CALXGD010000136.1 GCA_944387745.1 uncultured Oscillospiraceae bacterium | reverse complement strand
TCAGGCTTGTGACAAAGGTGGTGGGGATGTTCTCCACGCCGGTGAAGGCGCAGCACACCAGCAGGCCCAGCAGCATCGCCTCCGCGATGCTGCGCTTAAGGACCAGATACCACACAATGACGAAGGCAATGAAGGCGAGAAACGCGACAATACCAATTCCGATTTGCACTGCGGGTCACTCCTTTTACAACAACAGTTTTTTACAACAACAGTTTGATCGCGGTCGGATCACCGGCTGCCGGTCAGATACTCCCGGTTGACCACGTTGGCCGGGGTCTCCCCAGCTGCCAGGGTCTGGATGATCTGGGCGATGGCGGGGATCATGGCCTCCGCCAGGTCGGCGGTGGACCCGCCGATGTGGGGGGTAATCAGCACGTTGGGGGCGGCCAGAAGGCCCTGGGTGGCGGGGGAGTTCTCCTCCTCCACACAGTCCAGTCCGGCCCCGGCCAGGCGACCCTCCTGGAGGGCCTGGAGCAGGGCGGTGTCGTCCACCAGACCGCCCCGGGCGGTGTTGACCAGGCAGGCGGTGGGCTTCATGCGGGCGAGCTGCTCCGCGCCGATGATGTGGCGGGTGCTGTCCAACAGGGGGACGTGGAGGGAGATCAGGTCAGCCCGCTCCACCAGCTCCTCCAGGGGGACGTAGGTCATGTGCAGTTCCTGCTCCCGCTCCGGGCTCATGCGGAAGGCGTCGTAGTAGAGCACCTGGGCCCCCAGGGCCTGGACCAGGGCGGCCACCCGGCGGCCGATGTTGCCGCCGCCCACGATGCCCACAGTCTTGTGGTTCAGAGACAGGGAGGTGAAGGCCCCCCGGTCCCAGCTGCCCTGCCGGACGCCGTTCCAGTAGCCCAGCACCTTCCGGTTCAGGGTGATCATCATGCCCAGGGCCAGCTCGGCCACCGCGTAGGCGTTGACCCCCGGGGTGTTGATGACCAGGATGCCCCGCTTGCCGGCGGCCTGGATGTCCACCGAGTCGTATCCGGCGCCCCATCGGATGACCGCTTTCAGGTTTGGCTTATTGGACAACACCTCCGCCGGGGTCTTCAGGACCCGCACAATGATGCAGTCCACATCGGTGAGGGCTTGATAGTCCTCCTGCGTGGCCACCGGCAGGATGGTGTGTCCGGGAAGAAGAGAGATAAAGCGCTCCAATGTGCCCTGCGGATAGGGCCCAGCCAATGCGATCTTCATGGCTTACTTCCCCTCCTTGATCTGGGCGGCCACCTGGCGCATCAGCGCCTCGGTGGGGGACTTGCGGTCGATCTTGGAGGTCTCCACAATCAGGTGGTACAGATCCACGCCGCAGTCCTGGGCCACCCCCTTGAAGGTCTTCATAAAGGAGGAGTGGGCGCCGCTGTAGCCCAGGATCAGATCCTTGGGTTTCAGGGGGGTGTGGTAGCCCTCCTTCTCCATGGCGGGGATCAGCTGCTCGTCCTCAAACTGCAGCAGCTTGTACAGGTCCACGTCCAGGGCCTTGCCCTGCTGGTGCATCAGGGCCACCGCCAGCTCGGTGGGCATGTTGCCGGCGCTACGGGCCATACCCAGCAGGCCGCAGTCCAGGATGTCCGCCCCGTGCTCCGCCGCGGCCAGGGCGTTGGCGGCGCTGAGGCCCAGGTTGTTGTGGCAGTGGAAGCCCACGGGAATCTTGACCCGCGCCTTCAGGGCCTCCACATACCGCCCGGCGTCGGCGGGGTGCATGGTGCCGGCGGAATCCATGATAGTCACCTCGTCCACCCCGTGGGCCTCCAGGCCGGCGGCCTCCTCGGCCAGCTCCTCGGGAGTGAGCAGATAGGCTTTCATCAGGGAGTAGCGCACCTTGATGCCGTGCTGCTTGATGAGGGCGGCCTTCTCATAGGTGGAGGCCCCGTCCCCGGCGTCCGCCCCCAGGCGCAGGAAGGAGATGCCCTTGTCCGCGGCCATGGCCACGTTGTCCGCCTCGAACCGCTTAGCGTTGAGGAACATGCCGATCTCCGCCTGGTCCAGATAGGGGTGGATCAGGTCCAGATAGGCCGCGTCGCTGATGGGGGCGGGGGAGCCCTTCTCAGTGGCCCCCAGGCCCTTGGCGTTGCCCATCTCGATGATGCGGATGTTGCTGCTCAGCAGCCCCTCGATCATCATTTTGGTCAGCTCCGGGGAGAAGCCGTTGCCTACCACATTGGCCCCGTCCCGAAGGGTACAGTCCATAATTTTCATATCATATCGCCCTCCATACGTTGTGCTTCCTGTGTACTTGTGCTATATTTAGGATACAAAAAGAGGGAGCAAATGTGAAACACAGAATATTTTGTCAGAGACAAAAAAATTTTTGTGGCTTTGGATTGATTTATTTCACTTTGGCGAACCGGCGCGGAAGGAGGCGGTTGTCCTGGACACCATCAGCTTGTACTACTTCACAGAGGCGGCCAAGGACCTGAATTTCACCCAGACGGCCAACCGGCTGTTCCTCTCCCAGCAAAATTTAAGCAGCCACATCGCCCGGCTGGAGTCCAAATGCGGCTGCAAGCTGTTTCAGCGCAAACCGAAGCTCCAGCTCACCTATGAGGGGGAGCTCTTCCTGGCCTACGCCAAGGAGGCTGTGGCCTCCGAGGGCAACATCCTCTCGGTGCTCAAGGCGGTGGCCGACGAGGACTCCGGGCGGCTGCACATCGGGGTATCCACCCCCCGGGCGGCCATATTCATCCCAGAAATTTTGCGGGATTTCTCCAGGACCTACCCCGGCGTCAGCGTCCGCCTGTCCGACCGCCCCTCCTACCTGCTGGAGCGGCAGCTGGCGGACAACGCCATCGACTTCTGCGTGGGGGTCTTTCAGTCCCAGAACCCGGAGCTGCAGGCCACCCATCTGCTCACCGACGGGCTGTACCTGTGCATGTCGGACAGTCTGCTGCGGGAGTACGCGCCGGACCGGGTGGAGGCGCTGCTTCGTACGGGACGGGAGGGAGTTACCATGGCAGAATTTCCTGGGCTTCCGGTCGCGCTCCCTTCCGATGGAATTCCCTTGTCGCGGGTCATTCTGTCCTGTTATGAGGAGGCAGGCGTCGCTCCAAATGTACTTCTGACCACCGCCTACCCGCAGATGTTCTGCGCCCTGTACTTCCAGGGGACGGCCGCCTTCTTCGCCACCGGGATGATTCTCAGCGACCACCTGCGTAACCGCCCGGCTGGGGTCCCGCCGCTGCTTGCCTTTCCTCTGCGTTTAAACAGCCACTTTATCAAGCGGGAAATCACCCTGCTGACCAACCGGCACCGTTATCTCTCCAAGCCCGCCAAACACTTTATTTCCCTTACCCAGACATTTTTTGCGGCCATTGAACTGGAGCGGACGGAGAGTGGGGCGCCGGAGGACTAAAAAAACGCCGGACCCACACTGGAATCCAACGATTCCAGCGCGGGTCCGGCAAGGGCAGGCCACTCAATTTGCAAGGTCCGGCCCCTCTCCGTGCATAAAGAAAACCCAGTGACCGAGGCCGCAAAGCCTTGCAATCACTGGGTTTCGTTCTGGAGTGTAAGACCAATTGAGATATTTGCGGAAATCCATGATTTTCAAGGCTTTGCGGGTCTTCACCCATTATTTTTTTGCCGTTTTCGCTGCGATGGCTGCGGATTTTCCACCCGAGGGTCAATTTTAGTGTTCGACCAAAAAAGATGTCCGCTTTATCCATGCCAAAAGATTGACTGAGGGAAG
>CALXGD010000135.1 GCA_944387745.1 uncultured Oscillospiraceae bacterium | reverse complement strand
CACCACCAGAGAGGCGAGGGCGGCGCTGCCGCGGGCCACATAGCGGCTGCCCTTGGAGCGCTGACTGCTGCGGCTGTTGAGATACCGCTCCGCCAGTCCCATCAGCAGGTCCAGCACCAGAGCGGCGGCCATGAGAATTCCGGTGCCCCCCAGGATGGCAGTCATATCCTCCTGGCGGATGCCGGTGGTGATATAGCTGCCCAATCCGCCGCCACCCACAAAGGAGGCGAATACCGCTGTACCGATGGCATTCACCGCCGCGATGCGGACGCCGGTAAAGATGATGGGGGCGGCAATGGGAATCTCCACATGGATTAGACGGTACATCCGGGTCATGCCCATGCCCTTTCCCGCCTCGATGAGGTACTCCGGGACCTGGTCCAGGCCCAGGCAGGTGTTCCGGACGATGGGCAGCAGGGAATAGAGGGCCAGACCTACGATAACAGTGGGCTTGCCCGGGTTCAGAATCACCATGATGATGCCCAGAAGGGCCAGGGCGGGGGTGGTCTGGATCAGGTCCACCACCCGAAGGATGACCTTGCGGGTGGAGGGGTAAAAGTAGCACACAATGCCCAAGGGAACGCCCGCTAAAATGGCAAACAGCAGGGCAGCTACCACCAGGGAGAAGTGCTCTAAGATCATGGTACTGGTCATGTGCTGCTGCCCTCCTTCCGGATGCCCTTAGGGACTACGTGCCGCTGGAGCAGGTCCACCAGAGAGCCCAGCGCGAAGGCCAGCAGGGCAGCGGGAATAGCGCCCATAAGGATGAGGCCGTTGTCGTCGGAGCTGAGGCCAGCGTAGATGAAGTCTCCCAGGCCGCCCTGCCCGATCATAGAGGCCAGCACTGCCCAGCTGACGGTGTACACAGTGGACATGCGCAGTCCGCCGATGATGGTGGGCATGGCCAGGGGCAGCTCCACCCGAAGCAGGCTCTGCATGGGACTCATGCCGCAGCCCTTGGCCGCCTCAATATACTGCTGGTCCACAGAGATGAGGCCGGCGTAGGTATTCTTCAGAACCGGGAAGGTGGCGTAGATTCCGAGCGCTGTCAGTACCGTGGCGAAAGTGGCGCCCCAGGCCAGAACCAGCAGGCCCACAAACACAATGCCGGGAATGGTATTGAATACCGACAAAATCGGCAGCACGACGCCGGAGAGTGTGGGCTTTCGGGACAGCAGGATGCCCAGCAGGAGGCCCAGAACAAAGCCCATAGATACGGAAGCTATGGTAAAGAGCAGGTGCTCTCCCAGCAATTCAGGAAGTTTATCCCATCCCAATGTGTCTCACCCCCATAGCTGTTCCGCCATGGCGGAGGTCATGCTGGTCTTAGTAATCAGACCGTCCACCTTTTCCTCTTCATCCAGAACGATGAGGTAGGGGGCGCCGCTGGAGATCAGCAGGTCGAAGCAGTCCTTGGCCTTGTCCGTGGTGTGAACCGTGGGGGTGTTGCACCGGACGAGGGGCTCGATGGTCTTGACCACGTGGCCGGTGAGGCGGATGTCCGCGATGGACACCGTGCCCTGATACCGGTCCTGATCATCCACCACAATCAGGGTATCCACGTTGCGCCGCTGCATCTTACTGACGCACTCGTTGACCCCCCGGTTGGCCGAGACGGTAGACATGCCGGGGCGCATGAAGTCGGCGGCAGTGAGCTCCTTGGGGGTCTGCACGTCGATGAACTTGCCGAGGAAATCCTGGATCTGGCCGCTGGCCGGGTGCGCCAGCATCTCCTCTGGAGGAGCCATCTGGACAATTTTTCCGTGGTCCATAAAGATGATAACGTCGGCCAGATCCAGAGCCTCCTCCATATCATGGGTGACAAAGACGAAGGTTTTATTCAGCTTCTGCTGCAGGGAACGCACCTCCTGCTGCAAGCTCCGCCGGGTCATGGGGTCCAGGGCGGAGAAGGGCTCGTCCATCAGGACGATGGGAGGTGAGGCCGCCATGGCCCGGAGAATGCCGATGCGTTGCTGCTGACCGCCGGACATCTCCGAGGGGTATTTGTGGGCATACTGCTCATAGGGCATGTTCACCAGGTCCAGCAGGTTGTGGACGATTTTGTCGCACTCCTCCTTGGAGTATTTCAGCAGGGAGGGTACAACACAGATGTTTTGTGCTACCGTCATATTGGGAAATAGGCCAATTTGTTGGATCACATAGCCGATATGACGGCGCAGCTCTACCTTGTCCTTGGAGGTGATATCCTCACCGTTGAGATAGATTTTGCCTGTATCAGGCTCGATCAGGCGGTTGATCATCTTCAAAGTGGTGGTTTTCCCGCAGCCGGAGGGTCCGATCAGCACGGCCATCTGACCCTCTTGAATCTCGAAGGACAGGTCGTCCAGGATTTTCTGGCTGCCATAGGAGAGGGATACGTGTTCAAATTGAAGCAATGGGGCACCTCCTTAAAAGTTGTGAACGGTCTGCGGCGCCGGGGAAAAAACGGATGCTGGAGAGGTAAGGCGCCAGCAATGTGAGAATGTGTACAAATACAGTATAGCAAAATGTCACAATTTAGTCAATTAAACATAGTGTAAATTTTTGCCGGAAGAGAAGGAGGGGGCCCTTAAGGAAATTTTGAAGAAAACTTAATAAAGGCCGCGGCAGAACCTTAACAATTCTTTGCTACACTAGGCCCAACAACGGGAGGAGGCAACTAGTATGGCTTGGATTTCCTATTTCCTTTTGGGCGCGGCGGGACTCCTGGGTGCAGCGGTGACCCTGTGGGGCCTTTGGTATTTGGCCACAGCCCTCATGTCCTGGCGCAGACCTGTGGACTACGGCTGCCGTCCGGCCGCCACCCGCTTTGGTGTTCTGATCGCCGCGCGGAATGAAGAGGCGGTGATCGGCGAACTGGTCCAGAGTCTGAAAAACCAGCTCTATCCGTCACAGCTCTATGACATATGGGTCATTCCAAACAACTGCACCGACCAGACCGGCCAGGCGGCCCTCCAGTCCGGGGCCCGGGTGCTGGAGTGTACTGTGCCGGTAAAATGCAAGGGGGACGTGCTGCATTTTGCCTATGGACGGCTGAGGGACCGCGGCTATGATGCCTTCTGCGTTTTTGACGCGGACAATGTGGTCCACCCCCAGTTCCTACAGGAGATGAACAACGCATATCAGTGGGGGGCTCGGGCCGCCCAGGGCTATCGGGACAGCAAGAACCCCTATGACAGTCCGGTCTCCGGCTGCTCCTCCCTCTACTACTGGATGATGAACCGCTTCCACAATCAGGGAAAGGCGGGGCTTGGACTGTCCGCCCTGCTGGGCGGCACCGGCTTTATGATCTCATCCTCCGCCCTGGAGCAAATAGGTGGCTGGGACACCCGGAGCATCAGTGAGGACCTGGAGATGTCCGCCCAGTGTGCCCTGGCCGATGTGCCCATCGCCTGGGTCCCCAGGGCGATCACCTATGACGAGCAGCCCCTCACCTTCCAAGAGTCCCTGAAGCAGCGCCGCCGGTGGACCAGCGGCACTCTCCAGGTGGCGGCTGGCTGGGTGCCCACCCTGATGCGGAGAATGGTGGAGCGGCCCGCAGGAGCAGTGCTGGACATGGGCGTCACCATGCTGATCCCGCCCTATCAGGCAGCGGCTCTGGCAAGCATGGTAGTGACTGCTCTGGCAGCGGGCTTTGCCCACCCGGGTATGTTTTCGCCCCTGCTGTGCCTGGGGTATATGACCGGAAGTCTGTTGATCTCTGTTCTGGGCGCGACGCTGTCCGCTATGCTGGTGCTTACAATAGAGAACAAGTGGGACCGGCGGCTTGTCCCGGCCCTGGCGATTTACTGGCTGTTTCTGCTCAGCTGGGTGCCCCTCACCTTAAGCTGTATGTGGAAAAAGACCACTACATGGGAGGAGATCCGCCATACCCGCAGCCTGGCCCTTGTCCGGCAGGGGAGAGGCAAGAAAAATGCCCGAGCTCTGGCGCGGTGAGCGCTATTCCCGGTTTTCAGATATATACAGAGGGGCTCCCGGGCGGAGGACCTGGGGTCGTACGAAAGTGATTTAGTTGGGGTAAAGCGGCGTAGTCGTCATGGCTGCGCCGTTTTACGTTCAGCGGCCAGGGGAACAGGGCTTCAATCACTCCTCTGACAGCCCGGCTGGTTGGGATTTAGCAGAACAAAGAGGGAAAAGGGCACAAACAAAGGGAGAAGTGAGTAATCACTTCTCCCTTCAAGCTATACGCAAAATTTAAGGTCAATGGAGACGCAGCTTAACAATCCCATAAGCGGGTACAGCGGATCGCATCAGAATTTATGAGTTTAGTCTTGATGCTGCTATCACCGGCATATATCTGGGATATGTCAGCAGTTGGCGCTTAGGCTACTTCCCCATCGCTGCTGAAAGCAGCTGGGAGCCCTTCTCAATTTACAGAAAAGCTCTTCTGCATCACTGCTCGGAGAACTGGCTCTTATCCGCGCCGCACAGGGGGCACTCCCAGTCCTCAGGCACATCCTCCCACTTGGTGCCGGGGGCGATGCCGTGCTCCGGATCGCCAGCGGCCTCGTCATACACATAGCCACACAGGTCACAGACATACTTTTTCATACATATTTACCTACTTTCCTTCAAAGTTTTCCAACTCTTTCTGCGCTTCCCGGCGGGGAGAAGGGGGCGGAAAGAATTGTTTTAAACGGGCGGACCACTCACCCTGGGAGTGGTCCGGCTCCAATATGGCCCGAAGGCCGGCCTTGGACACAGGTCAGGCCAGGGGCCCAAAGTCGCTGCCGGGACGGCGGCAGATGGGGCCGCTCCAGTCCTCCGCCC
>CALXGD010000134.1 GCA_944387745.1 uncultured Oscillospiraceae bacterium | reverse complement strand
TTTTTTCAGGCAGGGTTCCATGCCTTCTGATATAAAAAGAGCGATTTTGTGATATCTGTTCCACAAAATCGCTCTTCCCCATACACGGCTTAAGCCCCATAGGTTCACATCGTGTACCTATGGGGCTCAACCCTTCAGCGTGTCCTTCTTTTTGGTGGAGACAACAGAACTCGAATCTGTGACCTCTCGCGTGTGAGGCGAGCGCTCTACCGGCTGAGCTATGCCTCCATATAGAAAACGGCGGGGAGTGTAGGTGGTGACCCGGACGGGACTCGAACCCGTGTTGCCGCCGTGAAAGGGCGGAGTCTTAACCGCTTGACCACCGGGCCGTTTTATATGGAACGGACTGGTGTCCGAACTTCACAATGGTAGCGGCACCTGGATTCGAACCGGGGACAACTCGGGTATGAACCGAGTGCTCTAGCCAACTGAGCTATGCCGCCTTTTATAAGGGGCCTGTCCTCTCGAACAGGGCAAGAGAAATTATAGCGTATCTCCCTGAAGTTGTCAACAGGTTTTTCAAAAAAATTTGATTTTTTTCTGAGAGTACGCTGGGCGCCCTGAGACGCCCAGCGTACTGGGGGGAGAGGGACTCACTGGGACCGCTGTTGAAAGGAGCTGCGGTATTTGGCCATGAGCTGAGCAAAGAGCTGCCCCGTGGTGGGGGGTGTGTAAGTAATGGCGTTGGCGCCGGCACGGATGGTGCGGAGGATGTCCTCCTCCCTGGGGCCGCCGGTGGCGATGATGGGCACGTGGGGAAAGCGCTCCCGGATGTAGGCGACAAGCTCCGGCGTCTGGGCGGCGCCGGACACGTTGAGAATATCCGCCCCGGCGGCGATTCGGCCGGCGATGTCCATGTCTTGGGAGACAATGGTGGTGATCACCGGGATGTCCACCACCTGTTTGATCTTGGCGATGGTCTCGTCGGAGATGGGGGCGTTGACCACTACGCCGAAGGCCCCCTGGTGCTCCGAGTACTCCGCCAGACGTACCGACCGGTCCCCGTTGGTCATACCGCCCCCCACCCCCACAAAGCAGGGTACATCGGAGACGCTAATAATGGCCTGGGTGATGGAGGGCTGGGGGGTGAAGGGGTAGACGGCGATGATTGCGTCGGCATTCACGTTCTTAATGATGGCTACATCGGTGGAAAAGACCAGGGATTTGATCCTGCGGCCAAAGACCCGGATGCCGCCGCACTCGGAGATGCACTTGGGGATGGTGAGCAGGTGGCTGCGCAGAGTCCCACTGTATTCCGGAATGTGCTTCATAAATTCCCTTCCTTTCCGCGCGGGGGACCGCGCATAGGCTATATCGAAACTTATTATACCATGGAAGCCGCCCAGGCGGTAGGCGGGAAACTGTAAATTTTTTGCGCCGGGCAAAAGAACCGGCGGGCCGCCTGTGGCTCCAGGCAGCCCGCCGGTAGCAGGGCAAGGGGCAGTTCAGCCAGTTACTTGAAATACTCCGCGCCGGACTCGAAGAGGGGCTGGTGCTTGTCGCCGGGGATATTGACCCCCACAAAGGGGCCCCGGCGCTCCAGGTGGCCCATCTTCCCAAAGACCCGGCCGTCGGGGGAGAAGATGCCCTCGATGGCCAGCATGGAGCCGTTGGGGTTGGCGTCGATGTCCAGGGAGGGATTTCCGGCCAGGTCCACATACTGAGTGGCGATCTGCCCGTTGGCCGCCAACTGCCTCAGCACACCCTGGGGAGCCACGAAGCGGCCCTCCCCGTGGGAGATGGGGATGGCGTGCAGGTCGCCCACGCTGGAGTTTAGCATCCAGGGGGAGTTGACGCTGGCCACTCTTGTGGTGACGTACCGGCTCTGGTGTCGGCCGATCAGGTTATAGGTGAGGGTGGGGCACTGGTCGTTCATGTCTCGGATCTCTCCAAAGGGCACCAGACCCAGCTTCACCAGGGCCTGGAAGCCGTTGCAGATGCCCAGCATCAGGCCGTCCCGGTTTTTCAGCAGGTCCATCACCGCGTCGGACAGGGCGGGGGAGCGGAGGAAGGAGGCGATAAATTTACCGGAGCCGTCGGGCTCGTCGCCGCCGGAGAAGCCGCCGGGGAGGACCACCATCTGGGCGCTCCGGATGGCCTGCTCCAGGGCCTGAGCGGACTGGGCCAGCAGGGCGGTGGACAGGTTCCGGATCACCACGATCTCCGGGTCGATGCCCGCCCGGAGGCAGGCCTGGGCGGTGTCGTACTCACAGTTGGTGCCGGGGAACACGGGGATAACCGCCTTGGGGCGGGCCACCTTGTGACGGCACACAGCGATGGACCGCTTATCCCAGGAGATGGCCTCCACCGCCTCGGTGGTGCCCGCCTTGGTGGGGTACACCTGCTCCAGCACGCCCTCGTTGAGCTTGAGCAGCGCCTCAATGGAGGCGCTGTCGCCGCCGCCCAGATCAATGGACGCAGTGTCCGTGGTGAAGCCCAAAAGGACGGTGCGCGCCAGATCCGTGTCCACTTCGGCCACAATCCAGCCGGGCATGGGAGCATACCACA
>CALXGD010000133.1 GCA_944387745.1 uncultured Oscillospiraceae bacterium | reverse complement strand
GTCCTCCCTGTTCCAGGGCCGCGTCCACCCCGTTACCGGGGAGAAGAGCCAGCACGACGGCATCGACATCCCCTGGGAGGAGGGCGCCCCGGTGCTGGCGGCGGCGGACGGCGCCGCAGTGGCGGTGGGGTATTCCTTTGAATACGGAAATTGTGTCCTTCTTCAGAATGGAGACATGGTGACCCGGGTCGAGGGCCCGAAGGAGTACCAGGTGGAGCCGGGGGAGCGCGTCTCCGCCGGGGAACAGATCGGACAGGTGGGCTCCACCGGCATGAGCACCGGCCCGCACCTGCACTTTATGGTGACGGTGGACGGGGAGGCGGTGGATCCCCTGGAGCTGCTGGATGGGTCGGTGGCCGTCCAGCTGGCCAGGTGAGGATTTTGCGCATTGCGCAGGGGGAGACGGCCCGGCGGGCCGCCTCCCTTTGCTGTTTGCAGCGGCGGTTTAAAAGGCAGTATCCCTGCTGACGGCGGGGGAGAGGATCAGAGCCTTGCTGAAATATACAAAAATGCTTGAAATCATCCGTTAAATTTGTTAATCTATTCCTATCGATCAATCAAGAACGGAGGAATTGTCATGGGGTATGATGGTGAGTTTCATGTTGCGATTCGTGGTTCAGTGGGTGTTTTGCGGAACCTGCCAGAGGCCCTATCTGACTGGTTGAGTATAGAGGGAAAGAACTGGATCGCGCCAGGATGTGAGGAGGAGGCAGAGGACTTTCTCAAGGCTTTGAAGCACAAGGCAAAGGCGGCGGTGAAACAGAATTTGGAGGCGACTGCTGTATGGAGCTGGGACGACAGCTGGTTTTCCCTGGCCTATCTGGACTGTGCCGCCGGAATTGCAACCCTTTATCCAGAGGTTGAGATCGCCATCGCCATGGGGGCAAATCTTCGCACCATAGACAGCTTCGGATGCTGTGCCTATTACTCCGCCGCGGGGGAGAATAAACTTCGACCGGACTGGAAGGGAACGATCAGCGAGAACAGGTGGGAAAGCATTGCTACGATAGGTGGGAGAAAGGTGTACCTGCCCCTCTCCTATCCGCTGGCGGACGGCTCCATACTGCGATGGGATTTCACAGAAGACATCCATAACTGGGCGGAAATTGACCCGGATCAGTTTGAAGATTTAAGTTCTGTCTATCTGGAGGAGTACATGTTTCTGATCCAACTGAAACGGCATCCGGTGATCGGGCAATATGGGATATACATAGAACCGGACACGGAATATTTGGAATTATTTGATAGAGGTGGCTATGGGAAGAAGGAGGAGCTTGCCCCTGTGTTTCAGATTTTGACTCCCTCCTATGATCCGCCCAGGCGGCAGTGGGATATTTCAGAAGAGGAACTGAACGAAGGTATTCAAAAAATCTATCCAGATATCGAGTTTGTGGTCGTAAAACAGGATGGGCTGCCTCTCGTCTCTGACACAGAAGGAAATCAGTATCTCTTGGGCGGATTGTTCCAGATCGGCAATCTCTCCACAAAAATTTACTGGGGCTTCCCGCCACAGGCCGATTGGATCCCCTTTGGATGAAACCAGAGAGAAAGCCCCCGCCGGCCGGCGGGGGCTTTTATCATAATCATCAGAAAAACCGACATTACTTCCGCTTGGAGCGGTTGATGGCGGACAGGATGGCCCGGAGGGGGGCCAGGTTGATGTTGTGGGACAGGCCCACGCCCCAGTACTTCTGGCCGTCCCGCTGATCCTGGAGGAGGATATAGGCCACGCCCTGGGAGTCGGAGCCGTTGGTGATGGCGTGGGACTTGTAGTCCAGGAAGGTGAAGTGGGACATTTTCTCCCCCTGGATGGCGTTGAAGAAGGCGTCGATGGGGCCGTTGCCCTGTCCGGCCACCTCAAAGATGGTGTCGGTGTGCTGGAGGGTGCCCCTAAAGGCCACATGGGAGTGGCCGTCCTGGTCGATGGACTCCTCAAAGGCGTGCTTGAGCAGCTTGTAGGGCTCCTTGATGTCGATGTACTCCTGGTGGAAGAGCTCGTTAATGCGCTCCGGGGAGATCTCCTTGCCCACCTTGTCCGTCTCCACCTGCACCACATGGCCGAACTCGGGGTGCATGGCCTTGGGCAGGTCGAAGCCGAAGCTGTGCTCCATGATATAGGCGGCGCCCCCCTTGCCCGACTGGGAGTTGATGCGGATGATGGGCTCGTACTCCCGGCCCACGTCGGCGGGGTCGATGGGCAGGTAGGGGATCTCCCAGTAGTCGGAGTCGGACTCCTTCATGTACTGGGTGCCCTTGTTGATGGCGTCCTGGTGGCTGCCGGAGAAGGCGGTGAACACCAGCTTGCCGGCGTAGGGCTGGCGGTCGCCCACGGGCATTTTGGTGGTGCGCTCGTACATCTCCTTGATCTTGTTCATGTCGGAGAAGTCCAGCTCCGGGTCCACCCCCTGGGTGTACATGTTCATGGCCAGGGTGACAATGTCCACGTTGCCGGTGCGCTCCCCGTTGCCGAAGAGGGTGGCCTCCACCCGCTCCGCCCCGGCCAGCAGGCCCATCTCGGCGGTGGCCACGCCGGTGCCCCGGTC
>CALXGD010000132.1 GCA_944387745.1 uncultured Oscillospiraceae bacterium | reverse complement strand
CCATATCGACGTGGACTTCCCCCTGGGCACCTTTACCTGTGTTACCGGGGTGTCCGGCAGCGGAAAATCCTCCCTCATCAACGAGATTTTGTACAAAAAGCTGGGGGCCGATCTGAACCGGGTGAAGGTGCGGGCGGGGAAGCACGAGCGCATCGAAGGTGAGGAGTTTTTGGACAAGGTCATCGACATCGACCAGTCCCCCATCGGCCGCACCCCCCGGTCTAACCCGGCCACCTACACCGGCCTCTTTAACGACATCCGGGATCTGTTCGCCTCCACCCAGGACGCCAAAGCGAGAGGCTACGGGCCGGGGCGGTTCTCCTTCAACACCCGGGGCGGCCGGTGCGAGGCCTGCCAGGGGGACGGCCTGCTGAAAATCGAGATGCACTTTTTGCCTGATATCTACGTCCCCTGCGAGGTGTGCAAGGGCAAGCGGTACAACCGGGAGACTTTGGAGGTGCACTACAAGGGCAAGAACATCTACGAGGTGCTGGAGATGACGGTGGACGAGGCCCTGCCTTTCTTCGAGAACATCCCCCGCATCTACAACCGCTTGAAAACTCTGGAGGAGGTGGGCCTGGGCTATGTGAAGCTGGGCCAGTCCTCCACCACCCTGTCCGGCGGCGAGGCCCAGCGGGTGAAGCTGGCCACGGAGCTATCTAAGCGCTCCACCGGAAAGACCATCTATATCCTGGACGAGCCCACCACCGGATTGCACAGCTACGACGTACAGCGGCTCATCGACGTGCTTCAAAAGCTGGTGGAGGCGGGCAATACCGTGGTGGTCATCGAGCACAACCTGGATGTGATCAAGACCGCCGACTATCTCATCGACCTGGGCCCCGAGGGGGGCGACGGGGGCGGGACCGTCGTGTGTACCGGCACGCCGGAGGAGGTCGCCGCCTGTCCGGCCTCCTACACCGGCCAGTATCTCCGGCGGATGCTGTAAAAGCCCCCCTCAGTCACGGCTTACGCCGTGACAGCTCCCCCGCAAGGGGGGAGCCAACAGTTATCCGCCCGCCCCCTGCGTCCCCGAGCCTTCCCCCGGGGGAAGGTGGCGCGGCCGGAGACCGTGACGGATGAGGGTGAAAACGTTGAAGAAACCCCCGCTCCCTCATCCGCCTCGCTGTGCTTGGCACCTCCCCCCTGTGGGGGGAAGGCTTGGAGTGAAGCGGGCGGCCACAGGCCGCCCCTGCGGAATGGGAGATGTGGGCCGCCGCCTGACCGCCCCCGTCATTCCGAGGCCCCGGAGGGGCCGTGGGAATCCGTGGCCGCCCCCTTGGGGGCACCCTTCCCCCTCTCCCGGCATAGGATGGCCCGGAGGTGGTGCTTTATGGGGCTGATCCAAGAGGGCGCCCTTGTGTTTCTGTGTGTGTCGGCGGCAGCCGGCCTCCTGGCTCTGTTTCTCACCTGGCTGCTGCGCCCGGAAGGGAAGTCCATCATGCAAACTGTACTCCTTGGACAGGGAGACGGGGCAGGCTTAGAGGCCTCTCTGCAGTGGCTATCCTGGCTGCGTCGGCTGGGGCTATTTCAAGGGGAGGTCGTGGTCTGGGATATGGGCCTCACGCCAGAGGGCTGGGAGCTGGCCCTTCGCCTCTCTCTCCGGTGGCCTTGGGTCACCCTATGCCCCAGTGGGCGCTTGGAGGAATGGCTGAAGCAGGAACTGTAGTAGCGTGAAACCCTAGAGGGCCGCTCTTCCCGTCTCCCGCCAAATTTTAAAAAAGGAGCCCTGTCCCATGGAAGAACAATCCAAAGAAAAACAAACCCTGGAAGGGACGGTCTCCTCCATTATTTTTCAGAATGAGGAGAACGGCTACACCATCCTCTGTTTGGATACAGCAGGTGGAGAAGAGGCCACAGTGGTGGGCTCCATTCCCGGCATCTCTCCTGGCGAATACCTCACTGTCTGCGGCCAGTGGGTCCGCCACCCCACCTACGGCTCTCAATTCCGAGCGGAGACTGTGGAACGACGTCTCCCACAGACCTTAAAGGAAATTTTTCACTATTTGTCCTCCGGAGCTATCAAGGGCGTGGGCAAGGCCACCGCCCGCCAACTCATAGAGGCATTCGGAGAGGATACCCTGCGAATCATCGAGGAGGAGCCGGAGAAGCTCACCCAGCTCCGCGGGCTCTCTCCTAAGCGGACCCGGGATATCAGCAGCTCTTTCCGGCAGCGGATGGGGCTGCGGCGGCTGCTGGAATTTTTGACGCTCCACCATCTGCCCGCCGAACTATCCGGCCCTCTGTACCGGGCCTATGGGGATGTGGCGCTGGAGGTTCTGCGCGCCAATCCCTATGTGCTGGTTTCAGAAGAATTTGGAGTGGAATTTTCTCAGGCGGATGCCCTGGCTCTGTCTCTGGGAATTACCGCCGATGATCCCCAGCGTCTGGAGGCCGGACTGCTCTATGAGCTGTCCCACAACAACTGGAACAATGGACACACCTTTCTGCCGAAAAAAAAGCTTGCCGCCGCCACCGCCCAACTGCTCGACTGTTCCTCCAGCCAGCTGGAGGAACAGCTGGAGGCACTTGAACACCGCAGAGAGATTGTTCGGGAGTCCATCGCTGGGGAAGATGCTGTTTACCTCCCAGAACTGCACGAGGCGGAGACCTATATTGCCTTCCGCATCCAGGAGATGAGCCAAGCAGAGCTTCTGCCCCCTCAGGATCTGCCTCAGCTCATTGAGCGCATCCAGCAGACGCAGCACTTGGTTTATGCCCCCCAGCAGCGCCAGGCGGTAGAACTGGCCGCCTCTCGCCAGGTGATCCTGATTACCGGCGGACCGGGCACCGGAAAGACCACCTGCCTGCGGGGCGTTCTGGCCCTCTTTGAGCATATGGGACTGGAAACTTCTCTGGCTGCCCCCACCGGCCGGGCGGCAAAGCGCCTAGGGGAACTGTGTTCCACCGATGCCTCCACCATCCACCGCCTGCTGGAGGCCGGCTTTGATCCGCATACCGGCCGGCTGGTATTTTCTCACGATGAGAGCTCTCCCCTGAAAGCAGACGCCGTCATTGTGGATGAGGTCTCCATGGTGGATGTCCCCCTCATGGCAGACCTGCTTGCCGCCCTGCGGGGAGACTGCCGGCTGGTACTGGTGGGGGATCCGGATCAGCTGCCCTCAGTGGGGCCGGGCAATCTATTCGCCGATCTGATCCGCAGCCAAGTCGTTCCCACGATACGCCTTACAGAGATCTTTCGCCAAGCTGCCCAGAGCGCTATCGTCTGCAGCGCTCATATGGTCAATGCCGGTGAACTGCCTGATCTTCACAGGAATAGCGGCGACTTCTTCTTCCTACAACGCCGGACGACACCGTCTGCTGTAGATACCATCGTGGACCTGTGCCGCCGCCGGCTGCCGGAGCGGATGGGAATCCCCGCCGACCAGATCCAAATTCTCTCTCCCACACGCCGCCGGGGAACAGGCACCCTTGTTCTCAACCAGGCACTACAGCAGGCTTTGAATCCTCCCTCTCCCGATAAGGGGGAGCGCCGGTTTGGGAATTGGGTCTTTCGGGCGGGGGACCGCGTCATGCAGATCAAAAATAACTACGATATCCTCTGGCAGGAAAACGGAGGAGCATCCTCCGGCATGGGAATGTTCAACGGGGATATCGGCATCATTCGCTCTGTGGACCGCGAGGTCGTCCAGGTGGACTTTGACGGAAAGCTGGTGGAGTACACACCGGATATGC
>CALXGD010000131.1 GCA_944387745.1 uncultured Oscillospiraceae bacterium | reverse complement strand
GTTAAAAACCGCCGGTCCGGTATGGCCCGCTCCGCCGTGCCGGCGGGCACCGCCACCACCGTCACCGTAGGCAGCCGACTCACGCCGGCGGGCTCCTCCGGATCATAGGCGGGCAGAGCTTTGGCCGCCGCCACCCGCAGTCCCGGCGTCTCCCTGGTCAGCCGCTCATAGTCGGCGGCGGAGACGCACTTCCGGGTGTCGCTCAATTTCTTTAGCAGCCGGGCACGGGCCTGGTCAGGGGTCTCAGCAGCCGCTCCGCCGGAGGCAGCTCGGTTGCGCACCCGCTGCCCGCCGTCCTCAAAGGTCAGGTTCTCTCCGGCGGGGATATTGCCTCCGCCGCAGTGAGACACTGTCAGATTTGCCGCCAGCACGGCCCCTTTGCCCCGGCGGAGGAGAGCTCCGTGTTCCCCGTCCCCGAAGGTGATCGTCTCCCGCAGTGGATCATAGGTGAACACCCGGTCCCGGGGCCCACAGGCATATAGGTCCTCCACACACCGCCACAGGGCCGGGCGGATCTGTCCGTCCCGCTGGAGGGTGTCGCACAGGAGGGTGAAGGACTCGGTGAGGGCCATCCGCCCCTCCAAATCCAGGAAAAAGGTCTCTCCCGGCAGGCCCTTGGCGTCAAAGAGGAGCTGGCCGCTGCGGGCCGGGTCCAGGCTCACCACCAGCACATTGTCCGCCCCGTCCTGGGCCGCCAGTGAGGTGTCCAGCTGGAGCACCCTCCCCTCCTGGTCTACCGCCGTCTGCCACTGGCCGGTCTGCTGCCACTGGTCGGCCCCGGTGCGCAGAAAAACTGCCAGATCACCCTCCCTGGCCTGGGCGTCCGTCAGCCGAGCTGTCCAGTCCTGCCGGGCAGGAGCCTGAAAGCAGTGGGTCTTGGCCCAGGTCTCCTGCTGAAGGGCCGGATACCGGCCAGCAGACAGGCCGGACAGCCGAACCTCCTCCTCGCAACCGGGGTCCTCCAGGGTGAGGGTGAGCCAGTACAGGCCATCCTCGCCGGCGGGCCACTCCCCCTCAGGCCGGAGAGTCACATAGCCGCTGACGCTGAGGGCGTGGGTATCATCCTGGACCAACCGGGTCCCCTCCGAACCCTGACAGCTCCAGCGAATGATTCGGGGAATCTGTTCCGGGGAGGAGAAGGGATTCCTCTGTACTCCCTCGGGGGGCACCACATCAAACCAGAGCCGCAGGTCCCCCTCTCCCAGCTGGGAAAAGCCGATCTGCAGTGCAGCCCGCTCTCCGCCAGTTCCCGCAAAGGGCCGGAAGGTGATGGATCGGTCGCCCAGCAGCTCGCCTACATCCATACGGCGGTCGCCCTGGACAACCCAGACCTGAGCCACCGCCGGCCGCCGGACCGGAACATCCTCGACCAGCTCAAAGGAGATGCCTTCCCGGGTGGACAGCCTGGACAGGGCTGGCCGCCCCGGTCCCTCCGCCTCCAATTCCACCACGCAGGAGGCTGGAGTGGCCGACAGACAGGCGGCTCCGGCCAGCTTTAGCAGCTTGCGCTGCAGCTCCTGAGTAAACTGATTCATATGGTACTGCTGCAGCTCCTTGTACCATGCCATCAGCTCCAGGATGGTAATGCCTGGGTCGTGGGCGTTGTGGTCGGTCCACACCGGGCACAGCCACGGCAGCCGCCCCTCCGCCGCCTGCACGATCTCTTCAAAGGTCTGGTCGTCCAGATTCCGCACCTTCAGCATAAGGCACCCCTCCCCTCCGGTTGTTGTCCCATCAAATTATCCCACCTGCACCAGATGGATCCCGCTCTTTACCGTGGCGTATGGGAAAGCGTCGTCGTCCTCCAGGGGCACCACCCGCTCCCGCCCCGCCTGGTTGTACCGGCCTTCCAGCAGGATACTCCGGACCAGACGCACATTGGGGGTGTCCCGCACCGTCTGCCACACCTGGGCAATCCGAAGCTGCCGTCCAATATCCTGCTCCCGCCAGCGGCCGTTGATCAGCTCCTCCAGCCGCTGGGCGATGGCCTGCTGGGTGGCGGCCCCCAGGTCCGGGTCCTCCATCTCCACAGACACCGTGCTGTTTACTGTGATGACGGTAGAGCCCACCACATGGAGCCGGCCCTCCTCCACCAGTATGCAGTCGCACTGCTGGGACAGGGCGCTGTAGATGCGCTCGCACAGGTCATCGGTAACCCGCTGGCTGTCCAAGTCGCAGCCCTCCACCACCACACTCACATGGCCGGGGGCGTAGTTCCCGCTCCCATCCCGGCCGGAGAAGCATTTCACATGCCTGGCCTGGGGAAAGTCCTGGGCCACGATCTCTTCAAAATCCCGGACGCCTGCGGCGCGGTTCCGGTGGCGCAGGCGCTGATTGCCGATGCGGTCCACCCGCTCTGGCGAGAAGCGGTCGGTGCCGCCGCTCATGGCCGTCACATTTCTCACCTGGCTGATTCGTGGAAGGGCGCCCACCAGGTCGTTTATTGATCCGGCGGGGCGATTGCCCCAGGTACCGCCGCCGAAGGAGTAGCTCACCCGGATATTCTCCTCCCCCTGGGGCGGAACCCGTCCGTGAATGCCATCCCCGAAGCGGATTGTTCCAGTGTAGGGATCCAGCTGATAGCACCGCTCGTCCCCGGCAGCCAGGGCCAAATCCCCCTGGCGCTCCCACCGCACCCAGCAGTGGGTGACTACCCGGTCCTCCCGCTCCAGCCGCACCCGGCCGGGCAGCTCCTGCTCCAGCCGCTCCGCGTCAGCCATTGCCAAGTCCGCCACCTCATCTACCCACACCTGCACCTCCAGGACGGGGTGATTCAGAAGGGTCAGGGTCTTATTGGCCTCATAGACTCCAGTGGAAAAGATCTCATCTTCGGCCCGCTGCCGCTGGACAGCCTCCACAATGTTCAGAGCCACTCGGTTCATCCAGGGTACTCCGCCCCGGTTCTCCAGATAGGAGCTGCGGGACAGCCTCAACCAAAAGCCCCGGGCTCCGAACAGGCTGTGCTCCGGCAGAGGACGGGGCAGGTAGAGCAGCATCGCCCCCGGGTGGAGCAGATTTCGGGTCAGATCCACGGTGCGCACCGGCTCAAAGCGCTCTCCCGTCCAGGCCTCAAAGCGCAGCTTGTCCTCCAGCCTCACCCGTCCCGCCACATCGAAAAAGATGGACAGGGGCATGGCGTGGGGAGAGCGGTCAAAACAGAAATACATGGCTCTGGGGTGTGCCTCCAGGCCGGCGAAGGCGGGAAAAGCCAGTCGCTCCACCTGGGAGAGGTCCTCCAGCTCCGTCCAGGCCCCATTGTTCTCTGCGGCGCACCGCTGAACCGGCACAAAGCGGCTGTAGCTCCAGGTACACGCCGCCCCCTTCAGAAAGGGAACGATCCAGCGGGGCGTCATGGAGTAGATGTTCTCTACATGGGCCACTCGTGCCCGGATATACCAGCCCGGCTGGGCATTGACCTCCGCCTGTGCCATGTCCTCTGGCACGTCAAAGATAACCTCCAGTTTTCCCTCCTGCTTGCAGGAAAACGGATTTCGGTTGCCCGACACCGCGAGCGGGCGCCAGCCCACCCCGTTGAAATACTCCCAGACCACCTGGTCCACATATACGTCGTCGGGGACTACGGCCACCGCGTCTCGCTTGTCAATGATGTACTGATTGAACTGATACCGGGGTCCCTCCCCCGCCAAGTCCGTGACCACAGGGACAATCTCCAGGCTCAGGGCTACTCTGGCCCCCAGCTTGCGAAATGCCTGATCAGAGCGGAAATAACACAGATTGTATACGGCGGGCCGGCGGTCAAGGCAGTAACCCCCCTCCGTCAAATCCAGGGGCACGTCTCCGCTGGACACGGAATCCAGCGCAATCCGGTCCAGGGGACGGCTGCGCAGCCCGACGCCATCCAGCACAATGGTCCCTGAACCGAAGTGTCCCCAGCAGGAGATGGAACAGCTGCCGCCTTCGTCCGCCTCGAACTCATCCGTCCCCTCATAGGTGAGGACCACCGTATTCTCCTCTGCCCGGACCGAAGTAAAGGGCTTCTCCTCCCCGCCGGAGCGGAAGGTCCACCGGCTCAGCGCCGGGTCGGCCAGCCGTTGGGCGGTTTCCACCGCAGTGAAGCCCCCCTCCTGCCGCAGCTCCACCTCCACCTGGCAGGGCCCTCTCAAGGCCAGCACGTCCGCCTGTCCGACGGTGAAGCGATGGCGCTGAAGGTTTTCTCCCCCCGTGTCCGCAAAGAAGGGCTGCGGTCGCTCCAGGTCCAGCCTTTGAATTACCTCGTTCCGGGCATCCGCGTAGTACACTTCTCGCAGCTGGGCAGGCGTTGACTGGATGGTCCGCACGGTCTCGTAGACCACATTCTCCCCCTCTTCGTCCGGGGTGAACACCTGAGTTCCCTGGGGCACAGGCACCGGCTCCTCCACCGTGTCGTGGGCGGTAAACTGGAGCAGACCGGAGGCGGGCTCCGGATCGGGCATCTGGAAGCCGGTGAGATTGAGAAACTCCGTCCGCAGCTTGCCGGGCACCGAGTTCATTCGGTCCACTGTCTGGTAGAACATCTCCCCGAACAGCTCCGCCAAGGCGGAGCCAGGGTCGTCCTCCGCCCCCTCATATCGCCACTCCGGGGTGTAGGACCGGGCCCGGGCGGCCACCTGAGATAGGATCTCTCTCCGGTCTCTGGGATCCAGAACAGGCTCTTTCACACTTCGCCGCCCCCTTCCGATCCCTCTGTCACATAGAAGGGATAGACATGATTATACCGGTTGTTGGTGCTGCGCACCGTATAGCTCACATGGATGATCACCGTGCCGTCCTGCTGATTGATGGGATCGCACTGAATCTCCACATCCCGAATACGAGGTTCCTGCTCCAACAGGACCAGCCGCAGATCCTGGGCAATGGAGCCGAGCGTGGAGCTCGAGGAGGCGGCAAAGGCATAGTCCATAGCATTGGAGCCAAATTCCGGCCGCATGACCCGCTCCCCCTGCCCAGTGCGCAGAATGATGCCGATGGCCTCCCGTATGTCCTCCTCCTGGTCCGCCATAGCAATTTTCCCCGTTCTGGGGTCCACCTGCAGAGGAAATTTCAATCCCCGGCCCAGAAATTCCTTTCCGTTCACGCCTCTCCCTCCTCTCTCGATCATGTGTCTCCCGTCAGTTGATCTGTACCATGCCGCCCTTCAGGGTCAGGGTGGCGTCCCCCTTCACAGTGGAGGAGGCCCCCTGGATATTCACCTGGGCCGACCCCTTTACCTCCACGTTGGCGGCCGACATAGCCAGCTTGCTGTTGGCCTTCTCCGTCACATTGCCCGCGGCCTCCAGCACAATGGACGCCCCGGTCCCTGCTGACAGGGTGAGCTTTGTCTTGGCCTTCAGCTCCACATTTCCGCCCTTCAGGTCCATGGTCAGGGCATTTTCGCCCCCCTTGTCCTTCACTGAGACGGACTGTGCCTCGTCGTCCACCGTCAGTACCGTCCCAGAGGGCATGGTGAGGGTGGTTTTCTGCTTGCCCGGCTCGTCATAGAAGTGCAGCTCCACTCCGGTAGGAGTCTTGATGGTAAAGTCGTACACCTTGCTGTTTTCAATCTGGTAAGGGGGCTTCACCTTGGTGTTCCAGAAGGCTCCCAGCACCATGGGCCGGTGGGGGTCCCCCCCCAGATATCCCAGCACCACCAGATCGTTCACATTTGGAAAGAAGAAGGCCCCGCACTCCTTTCCCCCCAGGGGCGCCATCACATAGCACCAGTCGGTCTCCTCCTCCTTGTCGTTTTCCACAGGGAGGCACTTGACCCGGTTGAGCTTGTCCGGATCGTTGATATTGGTGACCACTGCCAGGGTCAGCCCCGGCCGCTCCATCTGCCGCTCATAGCTGTACCCCGCTGAGTTCAGGGCGTTCTGAAATTCCTCCGCAATGCTCATGGTCAGTTCTTTGCCCCCTTCACCTCAAACTGGGTGAGATACCCGTCAGGGCCGAACCGGTGGTGAACCTTAGTGATAAAGTAGTCCCCCACCGTATCCCCGTCCAGTCCCTCGATGGTCAAAAACCGGCCGGGGATCAGCTCCGGGATGCCCAGGCAGGCACCCGAACCCGACACATAATTCAAGGCCAGGGTATCCAGCTTGGCTTGGGCCAGCCGCTTACACTCCTCGTTGGTGCGGACAAACTGGTTCTCTTCCAGCAGGGTGGTCTTTTTAAACTCGGAAGCTGTCTGGGCGGCCGTCTTGCCCGTCCCCTTGAAGCTCACTGAGCTGGCCACGCCCTTAATCTGCTCCCCATTTTCGTCCTTGCCCCGGATTTCCACCTCATTCACCTGTCCCTGGAGGGTCAGGCGCTTCTGGAAGCTCAACAGACTTGCCCCCACTGTCAACGTCATCAGCGGCTTTGTATTGGACAGAACATTGTCGAAAATCAATTCTCCGTTGACGCACATCAGGTTGACGCACTGCCGCTCTGCCAGCATCCGCAGGTACTTGAAATCGTCAATTCTCTCCTTGATCGTGGGGGTGTCAAATTTGAAGAGGCTGCCAATGGTAATCTTTTTGGCGTACCCCACCGATTTGGGCTTGTTCAGCAGATCCTGTACCACCTTTTTAAGCTCCTGCTGTCCGCCGTACACGGGCTCCCGACAGTTCATTAAAAAGCCCAGGCCGTCCATGCCTGTCACCGACAGGCTGGGCGAGCCAGATCCGCTGTAGCTCACAGTCACCTCATCCACATAGCCGTAGAAGATGGGCTCCTGCTTTACATAGCCTCCCCGAACCTCCAGCGTGGACCCGACCTCCAGGGTCTTTGTCAGGTTATTGAGCCACTTGGCGTGCTCACAGTCGTACATGCTCTCAATCTGAAAGCTGCATCCACCCGCCGAGCCGTCGGCGCACAGGTCCACCTCCACGGTGAGGGGGATCTCTGAACTCTTGATCTCCTTCCCTTCCACCTTGACGGTGAAGGCAGGGCTGCGGAAATCCTCGTACTTGCTGCACAGGGCCTGGAAGGTATAGGAACCCTGATCCATCCCCCCTCACCTCCTCTTTCAATATCTACGGGCACTTGTCCTCTGCTATTCTTTCTTTTTCAGGGCGGGCAGCACCAATCGCTCCCCGGAGCGCAGGACTCTGGGATTGGATAGGCGGTTGGCATCCGCGATGGAACGCCATTGCTCTGGCTGGCCGTACTCCTTAACGGCCAGGGCCCACAGGGAGTCCCCTGTCCGGACCGTCCGGTACTTGGTGGTGTCCGGCGACTCCAGGGGGCGGGGCTTTTGGGCCTTGTCCGGGGAGATATACTCCTGAAAGGCACAGTCCATCCAGGCCCGCAGAGGCGTCCCCTGCTCACTGAATCGAACAAACTGAATACTGCAGCTTACCAGAAAGCCCTTGAACTGCAGCGAGGACCATTTCAGTTTTACCAGCGGCGGCACATGCTTGTCCGGGTCGATCTCCATAAGCTTGTACACCTTGTTGGTATAGGTGCGCACGTCGATAAGCTTCCCGATGGAGGGCAGCAAGCTGTTGCCCAAAAACTTGGCCTTATCCAGCACGCCGCCTCCCACCTCGCTACCAGCGGACATGCTGTCAAAGAACAGTTTGAACTGGACGGTTTCCGCCCCTCCGCCGGCGAACTGCATCACCGGAGTATTCGTGGAGATCCCCTGAGACTGCGCGTAGCGCACCTCACGGCTCTGCGTGTAGCTCTCTGGGTTGTAGAGCACCTGAAAGGATTTTCCTCCTTCCGGCTCGATGGTCATCTTCTCCAGCGGAACCAGAATATTAGGGTTCGGGATTCCGATATACACGCCGTCTCCTCCTTTCGGAACATCCAGTTACAGGCCAAGCCTCCGCCGCTCCCGGCGGATGCGGTCCTCAATCATCCGGTAGACCCGGTCTGCGGTGCGCTGGAGCTCCGCCTCGCTGATCCGGGACGCCGCTGCCTGCACCGGCTCCTCCCTCCCCTTTTCCCGGTAGACGACAGGGGCAGCAGGTGGGCGGTAATTAGGCGCCTGCCACTGAATCGTCTCCTCCCCCGCCTGGGGTGGAAGTGTGGCGATGCTCCTGGCGCTGCTCATGGTCTGCTCCCCCCGAGGGGGCCCCTCCCGCAGGAAGCGCCGGGCCCAGTCAGGCAGCTTCCGCACATATTCCGACTCCGGCGGCGTGCTGCCTGCCGTCCTCTCCGCGGCGGTCTCTTCTTCTGACCCGGCCGGCCCATAGGTCAGCTCCACCGGCTCAGGTCCAGTCTGGAGAAGGGGGCCGGCGACTTCAGATACGCCAGCTGCCCGGCGGCCAGTCTTTCCAACGGCCGGAGGGTGGACTGTCCCTCCCCGGACCGGAGAAGTGCGCACGTCCACAGCAGCTGGATACCCCGGCCGGATCTCTACAGCCCGATTCGCCGTCTGAGCCGCGCCCAACATCGTTCGGATATCCCGGTGGACCATCTCTAGAGGGGGGCTTCCCAGCGGGTAGGCCGGCTGGGGGACGGCAGACCTCACAGGCGGTTTTTCCGCAGCGGTGGGTCGCTCAGTCCGCCCGTCCGGCAGAATTCTCACATTCTGCCTCGCCGTCTGAGCCGCGCCCTCCACCGCTGAGCTGTCTCGATGGATCATCTCCAGAGGGGGGCCTCCCAACTGGTAGGCTGGCTGGGAAACGGTAGTCGCCACAGGTGGTTTCTCCGCAGTGGTGGAGTGTCCAGCCCCCTTGCCTGACAAACTTTTTCCCCGTTCCCAGGTGAACCTCCCCGGAGCCGAAGCTGTCGGTGCCTGTCCGGTCGACACGCCGCTGCGCCGTCCATCCCGCTCTGTCTGAACAGCATCTGGGCTGTAGGTCAGCTCTTCCGCCACTCCCAACAGATTTAATTTCTCTTCGCTGGGTGTCTGAATCGCCCCCGCTCGCCCGCTAAACTGCCCCACACTTGACTGGACTCCTGAGCTGTGGGACTCCGCGCGTGGAATCCCGCCCGAGTCCGGACCTTCCGCCCAGGCAACTGGCAGGCTGTCTGCCGACAATTCTCCAGGATAAACTCCAGGAATATTGTGGATTGTCAGCGGCTTCTGCTGAAAGGAGGCCAGCCGCCTCTGCTCCGCTCTCTCTGGACCCGGAGAAGCTGCTCCGCCCCCATTGGCCGGCGCGGCGGAGCGCACCGTATGCTCTCTGTTTTGGGAAGTCCTCCCTCTGTCCCGTCCGGTATTGTTATTTCCCGGGACATCCCTGGGGCCACGCCCTCTCTCAAGCTGAGCAGTCAGCTCCGCGCTGGAGTGCAGCCAACGGAGGCTTTCAGCACCGGAGGTCACCTCTCCCTGCGGGGGAGCCTGCTGGTTCGTCTGGAGAGCTCTGATGCCCAGTGCGTTCTGATATCCTTCCGTCCCTTGGTACACTGCCGCCGGCTGAAGATTTCGGAGCATCCGGACGTCCCGCCCGATCTCCGGCCGCTGTAGCTTGGGCATCTCCTTCGCCAGATGCGGCGGAGCTGTCAAACCTCCGTCACCGGACTGCACACGGGTGCTTCTGTCGAGGGGGAGAGCCCGCGCCTTGTTCCTGTGCCGGTCGGACATGGCAGATTGTACTCCCTCATCTCTCTCCGTCTTTTCCGTCGCCCTTGTCCTTCGCCAGTTCTCCGGCATGTCGTCTCCGCCGCCCTCCAGCTGGTAGTAGGACAGCTCCGGAGTCCAGGGCAGCATTTCCAGACCGCCGGCCGGCAGAGAAAATTTCATCCCATCTGTCAGCCAATTCTCGCTGCTCTGCCGCTTCGCCGCCTCCTGTCCAGAGAAAAGCCAGCCCTCCCGGACGGCTGACCCGTGAACAGCCTCTCTCTGGAGTTTCTGCCCCAGTCCGCCCTCTGGGAAAACTTGATTTCGGCGCTCTCTCCAGCCGGTTTTACTGTCGCTGTGCTCCACCGTTCCCGTTTCGGATCCCGTGAATTCGCGGACAGCCCTCCAAAATTGTGTCGGCTGAAGCGTCCGCTCCGCCCAATGGACTGGCTCTGAACCTGGTGCCTGTAGGAGCAGGTCTGCGGCGGTTTCCAGCTCCGCCTGGTCTCTCCAGGCCGAAGCTTCCCGGGTGGAGTCCCACCCCTTCTGCCCGCCAGACAGCGGCAGGAAGGCAGACTCTCTCCCGAGCTGTACCCTGGTCGGCCCCAGGAGGCGACTCTGTTCTCTCTCGATAGACGGCTCCCGCTCTGCGCCCTCCGGGGTGCTGTGCAAAAAGCCTGTCCCTACCTGTTTTTGTAGCAGCTGAAGCCTCTGAGAAAACGCTGAAGAGCGCTGTCCTACCCCCCCTGGGGCGGACAGCACCATCCGTTTTCCGCCCTTTTTCTCCGTTCCCCGTTCCAACATGAGAAATCCGGATTCAGGGCGATTCTCCCGTGGGAGGATCAGGGAGGTAAACCGATTTTCTTGATAAAAATTGGAAAGAAACTGCTGATGTACAAAACCCAGCTCTGGTCCTGACGGCTCCCGCCCGCGGACAGGCCGCAGCCCCTCTCGGCGCTGTTCCTGCCGGATCTCCCGGATCTGGAGGATGCGCTCTACGATGTGCTCCGCCGCCCGGTGCTGTTCGCTCTCCCCCTTCTCCCGGCGGAGGGCCTCCAACACCAGCTTTAAGTCCACTTGAATCACCGGGGCAGGGACAGGCTGAGCCACTCCCTCCCCCTCCTCCAGCAGGTCCAGGGGCACATAGGACCAGTGCCCCTCCTCCCGCCGGGCCCGGGCCAGAATTTCCTCCGCGAAGGTCTGGGCCAGAGCGCCAAAGGGGGAGAGCGCAAGCTTGTCCTGAGAGAGTACCCCCATATTCGGTTGGACAACCGCAATGGATTCCATCAGAAGCACCCGTTGTGAATCAGCTCAATTCGGCTGACGGCCATGCTGGCCTGGTTGCTGTTCAGCTGGGGCCCCACGTACTTCTGTAGGTGGGCTCCCACCACGGACCACGTCCGCTGGGCCTCCCCAAAGCTATCCCGGAGGGTGATGGTGCCCGCCAGAGGAATGGACATCCCCTGGTTGACCATGGCCATCAGGAGTGACACACTGTCCACCGTGGTGACCACGCCCTGCTCCAGCACCAGCGTCTGGGGTTTGGTATTTTTAAAGAAAAAGCGGGGGTAGTTGCTGCCGCCCTCGGTGTAGACCTCATAGTCCACCTCCATGTCCAGGCCGGATACCGACAAAAAACCGCCGGCGAGCACGGCCCCCGTCCCAATCAGCATTACATCAAAATAAGCGCCGGAGAGCGCCATGCCGTACTCCTCCCTTCCCGCTTTTCCCAGGTTTTGCTTGCTTAGGTGGGCTCAGAGCTCTGTGGTGCGCTCCAGCCCGGTAAAGGCAAATGTGAGGCTCTCTGTGAGCACTTCACTGCGGCTGCTGTCCATAGGGTCCAGCTCATAGCCGATGGGCATGGCATCCTGAAGGATCCAGCCCACACTCGGCTCTCCCCGGGCATCCAGTGCAATCACTGTAATGGTTCGGTGAAGATTTTTCCCTGTGGGACCGCTGTGCGTCCCCGCTGAGGCGGCCAGCATCCAATCTAGCAGCTCGTTGTTCCCCACCACGCCCTTGCTTAGGGTCACCGGCTCATAGCTGGTGAATACCGGCGTGTAGCCCCTTACCCCCCGATTGTCGTCCCCATCCCGGCTCTGGATGGTCTCCACCTGCATCCGGATGCCGGAGAAGCGGCTGAAGGCGGCGGAAATCTCCCGGCTGTCTCCCACCCGCACCAGAAATCGGAATGCCGTCATGGGGTCTGGCCGGCGCAGATCCTGGAGTTCCTGCTCTGCCATGGGGTGTTCTCACCTGCCGTTTCTATCGAAATTCAACGCTCTTTTGGCTGTCGCCGCTGAGCTTTTTGTTGATAGCTGACACCTCGCGGCACCAACGCCGCCGCTCCCAGTGATCCAGCTCCATCAGATCCTCATTGGACCAGTGGAGATAGTAGGCCAGAAACGCCATCTCCTGGTACAGGCGCTCCTGAGGGTAGAGCGACACCCCCCGGGTGTGCTTCGGGGACAAGGGGCTCTCCGCCGGCCGTGGAATGGCCTGCCAGGGAAAGCGCACCTCCTCCTCCGGCTCCGGCGGCAAAACTCGCCGGATGGGGAGCCCCTCATTCTCCTGAGAAGCCCACTCTAGCCCAGCAAAAAATCCAGCGGCACCTCAAACTGCTGGTTGCAGTGGGGACAGGTGATCTGATAGCGGGGCATCTCGGACATGTTGATACGCTGGTACATGTCCTGGAGATAGGCCAAATCCATGGTAAACAGGTTCTCAATCACTCGGGTATTGATGGTGCTCAAAGTACCCAGCTTTGTAATTACCCGGGAGAGCAGGATGATGGTGAGGTAACCCGAGTTCTGTTGGACCCTGGGATCCCGCAAAGGCAGGATCTCGTCAGCTGCCGTAGCAAGGCGCATGGTGCCCCGCTTGTGCAGATCTCCATTCTGGTCCACATAGCCCTTGGGCAGCTCAAATTCAAATTCAGTCTGCATAATGTCCTCCTATGCGCAGGCGGTAATTCCCCGCAGCCCACAGGCGGAACCGCCTGTGGGCTGTGAGAGAGACATCAGAATCAGATGGCCGAGGGCTCGCCGGCAGCCGCAGCGCCGGGCACGCGCTCTAAGCCTTCATGGCACAGCTCCAGGGACTGGATGGCCACCTCGCCGCCCATGCCGTTCAGGTCCGGAACGGTGTAGCCTACAGGCCAGGCGTTGATCAGGTTCCAGGAGGGCCCCGGGTTGCCTGCGTCGTCAATAAGGGTGATGGTCACATTGTGGCGGACCAGGCCGGTGGGAGGGGCAGTATTCGTGGGGGCTACGGAGTAGAGCCACTCCAGGAAGTCCTCGTCGTCCGACACGCCCCAGCGCAGCGTCACATTGCTGAACTTAGTCAGGCCAGGCAGCTTCCGGGGAGTATTGCGCAGGTCGTCGCCCTCCCGGTACTCCACGGCGTCGGTGGAGGAGCTCATGCCGGACACTTCTGAGAAACCCGCGCGGCTGATCCCGTCGATCTCCACCTGATACCGAAATACTCTGTATGGATAATTGATGGCCATTTCTCTTCTCGTCCTTTCTTTCATTGATGTGGGATCGGCTTACTCGCCGGCGGCGGTTTTCTGGGTGATCCGGAAGATGACGAACTCAGCGGGCTTCACCGGGGCGATTCCGATCTGGCAGATGAGCCGGCCGTTGTCAATATCGTCCTGAGTCATAGTCGTGGGGCCGCACTCCACAAAGAAGGCCTCAGAGGGGGAGGACCCCGCCAGAGCACCGTCCCGCCAGCAGGTGGCCAGGAAGGTCTCGATGGTGCGGGTCACCCGGCTCCACAAGGTGGAGGAGTTGGGCTCAAATACCACCCAGTTGGTGTTGGCCTTGATGGACTCCTCTACATAGATGAACAGGCGGCGGACGTTTAGATACTTCCACAGGCCATTGGAGCTGATGGTGCGGGCGCCCCACACACGGATGCCCCGGCCGGGGAAGGCCCGGATCAGGTTCACGCCCATGGGGTTGAGGATGTCCTGCTCACCGTTGTTATAGCTGCAGGAGAGACCCGTGCAGCCCCGGACCACCTCATTCGCAGGGGCCTTATGGACACCGCGCTCGTTGTCGGTGCGGGCATAGATGCCGGCCATGGCGCCGGAGGGCGGGAAATAGGCGGAGCGCTTGGCGCCGGCGTCATACATCTCCAGCCAGGGGTGATACATGGCTGCATAGGTGGAGTCGTACATATCCCGGAAGTTCGCCACGTCGTTGGTCTTTTTCAGCTCCATGGGGATATCCAGGATGGCAAAGCAGCTCTTCTGGCTCTCACAGAAGCCGATGAGGGCGGACTGTACCTCCGGCGCAGTGATGCCAGGAATCGCCAGAATGGAGACGCTACTGTTCTCCTGGAAGGCCTGCAGGCCGGTACGGCGGCCCGGACCGTCGTCCCGTCCCAGGAAGGTATCGGGGGTGGCGGTTAGTACAGAGCCGTTGCCGCCTCCCTGGAGGGTGAGCAGCAGCTCGCCGCCCGTGCCGCCGCACAGCTCATAGGGCACAATGGATGCCATCTTGGGGGCGGAGACCTCTTTGCCGTCCTTATCCTTCTCCTTTGCAGGGGCGGGAGCGGCCTTGCCCTCCATCACCTCCACCCGGATCAGGGCAGATTTGGCGGTTCTGACAGCCGCGCAGTTCAGGGAGCCGGCCTTCAGGGACAGATTCTCATAGACCTCTTCCATGTCGTCCAGCCGGGCAGTAATGGTGATTTCACAGGTGCGGATGTACTTGGCGGTGCCCACCTTGGCATCGGCCACGTCCAGGGGACAGGGGACGTCCAGAGTGATGGTCCGGTCCAGTGCACTCTTGATGGTGGCGTAAGCGGAGGTCTTGCCGTCAAAGAGCTCCACCACGTCGCCGGGGTTGAAGCCGTCGGCATTTTTCAGGGTCAGATCGGCCCCGTTCACCGCCAGAACCTGGGTCTTAGCCTTGGAAGCCGGAGCCACAGTAATCCGTACGTTTTCCGCCCAGGCGCCAGGATTGGCGGCGGCGAATTTCAGCACGCCGGAGGTGCAGCCGCCCACCTTGGCATCGCCGGGCACCACCCGCATAATGTAGGCCCGGGAGCCGCCGTTGGCGAAGAACTGCTCCACCGCATAGGGCAAGAAGCGGTTATTTCCGCAGGCGGCCTCACTCAGGTAGCCTCCGTACATCCGCTTATAGTCGGCGAAGCTGGTAACCAGCTGGGGCTGACCGATCACTGGTCCCCGCTCCGCCAGGCCTACAAAGCCTGCGGTGCTGGTGCTCACGCCCTGCATTGGGGTCGCGCCGGAATCATACTCCTCTACGTAAACGCCCGGGGATAAATACTCTGCCATGTCTTTGCTTCACGCCTCACGGATCGGCTGGGGGCCGGACGTGAAGCGCCCCTCCTTTCTATTCTATGATTAAATTTTGCCTGGATCTATAGATTGATTTCTCCAAAAGCACTGCCTCAAAGCCCGCCGCACGCCCCGGGGTGGGATGTTGTCTCCCTTTCCCGAAGCTTTAGACGGAGCCCTGGGCCGCGCCTGGATTCAAAGGAAATTCTGTGGGGCCGCGCACCCCGGCCGACAGCTGCTCCCAACAGCTGGAGAGCACAGCGGCGTTGTATTCCAGCGCAACAGCAATACGCTCCTGCGCGTCAAAGCGTTCTGTGAGTTTGGCGCTGGTGCGGAAGATCAGCCGCTCCTCCCGGAGAAAAAAGCTCCCCTGAATCAGCCGGCTATTCAGCTCTGAGCACAGCTCCAGCGCCTGTTCCGGTCTGGTCACCCGGGCCGGGTGGACACCGTAGATGAGCACCAGGTCTCCCCGGCAATCGCACACTGTCTGCCATTTGCAGCCCCGGCTGGTAAAGAGAAACCGAAATCGGTCCCCCTCCCGCCGAAAATCCACACCGCTGCGCTCCAGGAGAGCCCGCAGTTCCTCCGCCCCTCGGGGGGGCAGGTCAAAATTCTTCAAAGTGGCTCGCCCCCTACTCCCACAGCTCGGCAGGATTAAAGGCGGCTGTCACTTCATCCAACACAGCCAGCTCCTCCGGGGGCTGCGTCAGCCCTGCCTGCACCTCTGGCACGGGGAAGGGGGCTGTCTCCAGTTCTTCCAGCGGCAGGCGGAAGGGCACCTCCTCCGTCTGCGGCCCACTGCGCTTCAGCAGAGCCAGCATCTCCTGATTGCCCAAGCGTCCGGCCAGCTCCTCCAGGTTGGCTGGAGGCAGCTCCCACAGAGGCGCTCCGGCCAGCAGCGCCCGGGCTGTCAGTCCGGCGGCGGCGAGTGACCCCTGTTCAGGGCTTTGCCGCCTGACTTCCTCCCTCCGGAGGTCCTCCCGCCGTATTGTCTGGCGCTCCTGCGCCTGGCTGTGCTGCTCCATCGTCCTCTCCCCCCTCCTCCGGGGGCGGTTCCTCCGCCCCCACCGCCTCCCGCAGGGCCAGGTCCAAGGCCAGAGAAAAACCAGGTTCGGTAAAAACAGACAGGGCCTCCGTGGCCCGGTCGGAGAGGAATCGAAGCTTATTGACAAACTCCTGCTTCATCTGAGCCTTTTTGGCCACCAGGGCCTCCATCCGGGCAATCGCATTCTGAAGAGCCGCTTTCTCTCCGCTCTCCTCCGCCTGCTGCAGCTGCTGCCGGTACTGGATCAGCAGCTCCCGCTCTCGGCTGTCGTCCAAAAACGGGTACATGGCGCGCAAAGTTGTCGCCCCCGCCTCCCCCATCTCGCTTCTTCCCAGAGCCAGATCCTGTAAATCCTCCACAGTCCGGCGGGCATCCCGCAGGGTGTCTACCACCAGGCCCACCGCACTGTCGGTAAAGCCCCGGTTAAAGATCACTTTGTCCGGACTGTGGCCCGGAACATTGCGGGTGGGAGACGCCTTCTCAAAGAGCTTCCGCTGCTGCCACTTATCCGGCTGGGATTGGCCCACCGTTTTTTTTAAGCAGGAGAACAGCATCATCTGCCCCGTCCCCTCCAGCACGGCCCCGGAGAGTGTGCCTCTCTGAAAGGCTGTCTCGGAGAAACGGCGTATCATCTCCTGTTCGTCTGGCTGCGAGCGCTCATAAAAAGCGCGGGCCGAGGTGAGGTCTGGCATTTCCTCCATCTCCGGCTGGTCTGGTTGACCCATTCCCGCCGTAGGCTCCCCACGGCCCTCCGCCAGCTCCTGTCCATGGCGCCGGCCCATGGCGTCGAAGGTCTGCTGAAAGCTCTCAGTGACATGATAGAGGGGATCCCGGTGCTGAAAGTGTTCCGTTCCAGCCGCCCAGGCCAACTGCTGCTGCAGAGCCCGGGTTTGAGGCTCGGCTCTCTTGGCCGGTTCTACGCTCCGCTTTTGTTTGATTTGCAGCCAGCTCAAGCCCTCCACCCCCCCAATGCAAGGCGCAGGCTCTGCACCACCCGCTGAAAACTCACCGGCCGCAATATAAAATCAGTACAGTGCAGACGCACGCAGCGCACCGCATACTCCTGGGTATCATCCACAAGAACGATCCGGCACAGCCGGTCCCGCTCCCGCAGAAGCCGCACCTGATAAAATCCGATGTTGCCGCCAAAGCCCATAAACACGATGTCAAACTGCTCTTTGGCCTCTGAAAAGGCGCCGGGGGAGAGGAAGCATTGGAACACAGCGGGGATCTGATACAACATACAATACTGTTGAACCCATAATTGGAGTTCATCTGCCGATGCCTGGCTGTTTTCACATATGGCAATCCTCATTTTGCTCCCCACTATCCACACTTTTCCAACCTAATCAGTTTAATAATACCAGATGTTACGCGGCAATGCAACAAAATTAACCTGAACATTTCTCCAGCGGGATAAACTGCCGCTCTCCTGCCCGCCGCCAGTAAGGTCCTAAACCAAATGGGGAGGGGCAACGCAGCCAGAGGCAGCTGGCAGTTCAGGCGGCTTCGCTATAAGGGGCTAGATCCCTCCTAAAAATTTCTGGAACCTCTGAGACAATCCGTCCCAGTAAAGCGTTTTATAGACAGAGCGCTTGAAAAAACAGACTCGAAAGGCGGAGCCGGAGTGGATGACATCACCGCACTGTTTCACCGGTACAAGGACCCAATGTACCGCCCCTGTAGCAAAGTTACACTGTCTACAAAATCTAACGGGCGCCTCTGGGAGAAGAATCTCCCAGAGGCGCCTCGCTGCGCAGTTCAAACAATTGTAGTTTACCGGTGATATAAATTATTGGTCTGATACTGAGGCTCACAGGTGAGCTGGAGACCCAGCTTCTTATAGGTCCCCTCGTCAGGGGGGGAGAGGATGACGGAGCAGTGGGCCTGGCATCCGCTGAGGGCTGCCAGAGATTTAAGGGCAGCCTGGGCCTGCTCATCCAGATTGGCGGAGGCGGCCAGGGCGATCAAAATCTCGTCGCTGTGGAGGCGGGGGTTGCTGGACCCCAGATACTTCACCTTGACAGTCTGGATGGGCTCAATAGCACTCTGAGCGATGAGGTGGACCCCGTGCCCCCCCACCCCGGAGAGGGCCTTCAGGGCGTTCAGGAGGGCGGCGGCGGAGCAGCCCATGAGCTCGGAGGTTTTGCCGGTAATAATCTCCCCGTCAGGCAGCTCGATGGCCATGGCCGGCTCGCCGGTCTGTTCGGCTACGCCGTTGGCCACCGCCACCACTTTGCGGATGTCCGGAGTGACGCCCGCCTGCTGCATAAGTAGCTCCAGCTTGTACACGATCTGCTCGGAGCCCTTGCCCTGGCGCAGCTCGCACTGGGCGTCGTAGTACCGGCGGACAATCTCCTGCTTGGCGGCCTCCTGGACTGCCTGGTCGTCGTAGATACACTTGCCAGCCATGTTTACCCCCATGTCCGTGGGGGATTTATAGGGACAGGAGCCGGTGATCTTTTCAAACATGGCCGCCAGAACGGGGAACACCTCCACGTCCCGGTTGTAGTTTACTGTGGTCTCCCCGTAGGCCTGGAGGTGGAAGGGGTCGATCATGTTCACGTCGTCCAGGTCGGCGGTGGCCGCCTCATAGGCCAGGTTCACCGGGTGTTTCAGGGGCAGGTTCCAAATGGGGAAGGTCTCAAACTTGGCATAGCCGGCAGTGACGCCCCGCTTGTACTCGTGGTAGAGCTGGGAGAGGCAGGTGGCCATCTTCCCGCTCCCTGGGCCTGGGCCGGTGACCACCACCAGGGGGCGGGTGGTCTGGATATAGTCATTTTTCCCGTACCCCTCGTCGGAGACAATTTTTGCGATGTTGTGCGGGTAGCCGGGGATGGGGTAGTGGCGGTAGACCGGCACCCCAAGAGATTCCAGGCGCTTCTGGAAGGCGTCGGCAGCGGGCTGCCCGGCGTACTGGGTGACCACCACGCTGCCCACATACAGGTCCTTGGACCGGAAGGCGTCAATGAGCCGGAGCACGTCGCTGTCATAGGTGATGCCCAAATCCCCGCGGACCTTATTCTTTTCAATGTCCCCGGCGTTGATGGCGATGATGATCTCCGCCTTGTCCTTCATCTGAGCCAGCATACGGATCTTACTGTCCGGCTCGAAGCCGGGCAGCACCCGGCTGGCGTGGTAGTCGTCAAAGAGCTTTCCGCCGAACTCCAGATACAGCTTGCCCCCGAACTGGGCGATGCGCTCCTGAATATGCTGGGACTGGAGCTTTAAATAAAGGCCGTTGTCAAAGCCCTGCTTGGCCATGTGCTCACTCCTTTATACCGATGGTTTCTGCAAAATTCAACAGTTTTTATTTTACGCGGCTCTTCCCTGACCGTCAAGGGTTTCCCGGGAAAAGACTTGCACCATAGTTTCCTTTGGATTTTGTGAAAAAAGCGGGTGGTATTTTGTACTATCCTATGATAAAATAAAAAAACTCACCTTTTGTTCAAAAGGCGGCCAGAGGCCGCCTTTTTCCATTCAAGCACAGAAATACGGTGGAGGAGATGGCCGCGCTCCTGTGCGAGGCCGGGAAGGAGGGGATTTATGGTTCGGCGCTATATTGACCGCATCTTTTTGAACAACCCCCTCCCGGCGGACAGCTACCTGGCCGCCCTCCCGGCGGTGCGCGCCCTGGGGGACCGGGAGCACCCCTTAAAAATCTCCGCCGACGTGACCTTCCTAGTGGGGGAGAACGGCACAGGCAAGTCCACCCTGCTGGAGGCCATCGCCGTGGCCTGCGGCTTCAACGCCGAGGGGGGCACCCGGAACTTCAACTTCTCTACCCGGGCCACCCACTCCCCCCTGTACGAGTACCTCACCGTCTCCCGGTCGGCCTACCCAAAGGACGGCTTCTTCCTCCGGGCGGAGAGCTTTTACAACGTGGCCACCAACATCGACGAGATGGACGAGACCCCTGGTCTGGGCGCTCGGCTTATCGACAGCTACGGGGGAAAATCCCTCCACCAGCAGTCCCACGGGGAGAGCTTTCTGGCCCTGGTGGAAAACCGCTTCGGGGGCGAGGGCCTCTACCTGCTGGACGAGCCGGAGGCCGCCCTGTCCCCCGCCCGGCTGATGTACCTGCTGGTCTACATCCACGAGCTGGTACAGCGCAATTCCCAGTTTGTCATCGCCACCCACTCGCCGATTCTTATGGCCTATCCAGGGGCGTGTATCTACCAGCTGTCGGGGGATGGGATTCAGCAGGTGAACTACCGGGACACGGAGCACTACCAGATCACCCGCCGGTTTTTGGAGAACCCGGAGGGGATGATGGAGCGGCTGCTGCGGGAGTAGGAAAACCGGTGGAGCGCTGAAGGAAAGCATCGACTTTTCCGTCAAAATGTGCTACACTTAATTTGATTTACTTTGCCCATTTGTATGTTGGAGGAACCATGCCCAAGATTCAAGTTTTAGATTCCCATGTAGCCGATCTGATCGCTGCCGGAGAGGTCGTGGAGCGCCCCGCTTCTGTGGCCAAGGAGCTGATGGAGAATGCCATCGACGCCGGCGCCAGCGCCGTCACAGTGGAGATTACCCACGGCGGGATGACCTTTCTTCGGGTGACAGACAACGGATGCGGTATTCCGTCGGATCAGCTGAAAACCGCCTTCCTTCGCCACGCCACCAGCAAGCTGCGCACCGAGTACGACCTGGAGGCCATCGGCACCCTGGGATTTCGGGGGGAGGCATTGGCGGCCATCTCCGCCGTCTCCCGGGTAGAGGTAATGACCCGCACCCAGGAAAGCCCGTTGGGGGCCTCCCTGACACTGGAGGGAGGGGTGCCCGGTGCGGTGGAGGAGGTGGGCTGCCCTCTGGGCACCACGATGGTGGTGCGGGACCTGTTCTACAATACGCCGGCCCGGCTGAAATTTATGAAGAAGGACGCCGCGGAGGGTGCCGCTGTCTTTGGAATGGTACAGCGGGAGGCGCTCTCTCATCCGGAGGTATCTGTAAAATTCATCCGGGATGGAAAGCAGGAGCTGCTCACTCCCGGGGACGGCCAGCTTTCCTCCGCGGTCTATGCGGTTTTAGGTCGGGAGCTGGCCTTGGGGCTCACCCCGGTCAGCAGCTCCGGAGAGGAGATGGAGGTGACCGGCTTTGCGTCCCTTCCAGCCTGCTGCCGGGCCAGCCGGAGCTGGCAGTTTTTCTTTGTCAACGGCCGGCAGGTCAAATCCCGGCTGATGATGGCCGCTCTGGAGGAGGCCTATCAAAACCAGAAGATGGTGGGCAAATTTCCCGCCTGTGTGCTCCATCTGAATATGAAGCACAGCGCCGTGGATGTCAATGTTCACCCCGCAAAGACAGAGGTCAAATTTCACGGGGAGAGAGCCGTTTTCAACGCCGTGTATCACGCAGTCCTGTCCGCGTTGGAGCAGGACCGCACCAGGCCCTCGGCTGTCCTGGGAGCCTCCAGAGCCACCAGCGTTCCTTCGAGGCCGCCGGCAGCTCCCCAGCCCCCGGCGGCAGAGCAGCTCAGGGTTCATCTGGCCGTCGCAGACGCCGCCCGTCCCCACCCCAGAGCTGGTGCTCCCTTTAGCCGCGGGCCGGCGTACCGATATGGTTCCACGGACGGAAGTGTCGCTCAGCTGCGCACTGCAGCCCCCGCTGTCTCAGAGAGGGAGATAACTTCCCCCGCCCCCACAGATGAGAAAATATCATGTGCGCCAAAGGAAAATCGGGATTTTTCCATGGAGGGGCCCTCAAAAATTCCGGTGGAAAAAACGGTGGAAAAAGTGGACAATGTCCCGGTTAAACGGACAGATTTCCCGGAGAAGCTCCCCCAAGCGGCCCCCTCCTGCCCCCCTGCTCCGGCAATGCCGCCCCTTCTCGAGGAACGGCCGTGGCGTATGGCTGGGGAGGTGCTGAACACCTATATTCTGGTGGAGCAGGGAGACACTGTGGTGTTCATTGATAAGCACGCCGCCCACGAGCGCATGAATTTTGACCGGATGAAGGCGGCGGGATATGACCCGATGTCCCAGCTTTTGCTCACCCCTCAGGTGTGTCGGCTGTCCCCTGAGGAGCAGGCGGTCCTTCTCTCCCACCTCACTCTACTGGAGGAGTTCGGCTTTTTCATAGAGGATTTCGGTGCCGGGGCCATCGTTGTCCGCCAGGCGCCCTCTGATGTGGAGGTGGGGGAAATTGAGGCCACACTCACAGAAATTGCCCAGAAGCTGCTCACCACCGGTTCGGCTGACCCATCGGCTGCGCGGGATGAGCTGCTCCATACCATGGCCTGCAAGGGAGCAATCAAGGGGGGGTGGACCACCAGCCCCCAGGAGCTGGAGCGGATCGCCCAGGCCGTGATGTCCGGCCAAGTCAAATACTGTCCCCACGGAAGGCCGGTGGCCATTGAGCTGACCCGTAAACAGCTGGAAAAACAATTTAAGCGCAGCTGAATCAAATTTTCCGCAGTCCCCTTCCGCCAATGGGCGGGGAAAGGAATGGCGCGCATTATGAACTGGAACGACAGTCTTTATTGGTATTGGAGAGAGCGGGGCGGGGATTTCTATTCCTCCACCATACGCAGGGACAGCGGAGTGCTCTTTCTGGACACCCCCCATGGCCCAGCTATGATCCAGTGCAAGTCGGTCTCCGGCAAAAATGGAACGATGCGCAGGGAAATCTCAGTTACTCTGCGGGCCAGCTTAGAGCGCCCCTGTCATTTGACTGTTCGAAAGGAGAGGTTTCCCAGGCCCGGGGAGGAGCAGGAGAAGGCGGAGCATCGGGAAGAGGACGGCGAGGTGTACCAGCTCAATGTCCGCCGGAGCATACGCTCCAGCAACCCCCATCTCACGCCCCATCTGGTGCAAAATAGGCACCTACAGAAGCTGCTGAACGCCGATCCAGGGGCCTGGCTGCAGATCAGCCCGGTCACAGGTGGACTGATCCACCTGGTCAGCGTTCGGAGAGACGTAGAGAATCTAGAGGAGGCGGTGGACTCCCAGGGCAGAGCGGCTGGTCGAGACGAGCCCAACCAGCGCAAGCTGTACGCTGAGAGCGGGTTTAGAGAGCAGATGGACTCCATGGTGGACCTGGCCCAGGCCGCACGGGAGGAGGTTGACCTGTGGCCTCGGCAGAGCCGGGGAGCTGGAAAAGCTCAGAGGGAGGACAAGTTATGAACTGGAATGAGTGCCTGTTTTCCTACGCCCAGGCGCGGGGCGGGATCTACTTCGGCCTATGGCCGGAGGGCGCGTTTTCCGAGAAAAATGACGGCGTTCTGGTACTGGAGCGGGAAAAAGGCCCCCTGCTCCTGTGCGCCAAAGTGACGTACAGCGGCCAGTACGGCGCAGAGCGGGACATCTCCGCCAGTATGCGCGTGACGCTGGAGCGGCCCTATACCCTGCGGATCAATCCCAAAAGCGCCGTGCGGGAGGGCCTGAATACCCTGCTGGACGGCCTGGACCGGGGCGCGAAGCTTTTGGGGAAAAAGACCGACCTCAGCCCCGACTATGGGGCGCCGGAGGCGATGGACGGCCGGGGCGTAAAGACCAGCGAGCCGGACTTCACTCGCTGGGTCCTCCAGAGCCGGGAGCTGCAGGAGGCCCTGTCCGCCCGCCCTGAGGTGTGGCTTCAAGTGGGTCCCATGGGGCCGGAGACCCGGGAGCATCTGGTGGAGGTTCGCTTGGACCAGGTGTATCTCTCAAGTCGGGAGACAATGGAGGAGGACGATCAGCTGGTGGATTGGGCGGTCCGTCAGGAGCGGCAGAGACGCCGTCAAATAGAGATACTGGACGCTCTGGTGGAGCTGGCCGAATTGGCGCGGGGTGCGGTGACGGCCTGGCCTATGCCCATGAAGGCGCCGTGAATACCAGGGAAAGGGGACAGACGCTGTGCCGGACAATAAAATTCTGGTGATTGTGGGGCCCACCGCATCAGGAAAGACCCGGCTGGCGGTGGAGCTGGCCCAGGCGCACAACGGCGAGGTGGTGTCCGCTGACTCCATGCAGATCTACCGGGGAATGGACATTGGCACCGCCAAACCCACGAGGGAGGAGATGGGCGGTATCCCTCACCACATGATCGATGTGGCCGACCCGGGAGAGGATTTTTCAGTGGCCCGGTATGTGGAGATGGCTGCCGCCTGTGTAGACGACATTCTATCTCGAGGAAAGCTGCCCATTGTAGCAGGAGGGACCGGACTGTATGTTGACTCCCTCCTGTCCGGACGGACCTTCGCCGCCTTCTCGCCGGAGAGCCCGCTGCGGAAGGAGCTGGAGGGGGAGCTGGTAGAGAAGGGGGGCGCGGCCATGCTGGAGCAGCTGGCCCAGGTAGACCCGGAGGCCGCGGCGCGGCTCCACCCCAACGACCACAAACGCATCGTCCGGGCACTGGAGGTGTACCGCTCCACCGGAAAGACCATCTCCCAGCACAACAAGGAGACTCGGACAATTCCTCCCCGGTATGAGGCGCTGACAATCGGGCTCAGCTATCAGGACCGATCGGATCTCTGGGCGCGGATTGACGCCCGGGTGGACCAGATGGCCGCTGCGGGCCTGGAGCGGGAGGTGCGAGGGCTGCTGTCCTCCGGCCTGTCCCCCGCCTGCACCGCCATGCAGGCCATTGGCTACAAGGAATTTACGGCGGCAGTGGAGGGAACCATGGCCTGGCGCGAGGCGGAGGAGCTGGTGAAGCTGCGCTCCCGGCAGTATGCCAAGCGGCAGCTCACCTGGTTCCGGAGAAATCCTGACACCCACTGGCTGCTGTGGAATAAAAATCCAGATTTTGGAATTGCCCGACAGCGTTCGACGGAACTTTTGAGGGAATTTGGGTTAGGATAAAGGCACTTCCCGCGCGGATTAGAGAGACGCGCGAAGAGAAAAAGGAGTGCTTACATATGCAGAAAACCAACAATCTCCAGGAAATTTTCCTCACCCAGGTCCGCCGAGAGCACCGGAGCGTCACTATGTTTTTGATGAACGGCTTCCAAATGCGTGGATACGTCACCGGCTTTGACGCCTTTACTGTGATCCTAACCACAGACGGAAAGCAGCAGGTGGTCTATAAGAACGCCATCACCAACATTGAGCCGGAGCGCCCAGTCCCGCTGGGATCTCTGGACTCAGATAGCCAAGAGGAGCCCTGATCCCAGAGGCTGGGTCCCTGAAACAGAAAGAGAGAACATTCCATGAAGCAAGGGAAAGCATTGATCCGCCTTGTCATCGTCCTGCTGGCGGCGGCCCTGTCCTGTTATCTTCTGTACTATGTCTGGAGTACCTTCCAGGAGCCCTTTACCACCACTTATGTCTACGAGTATGAGCTCCACGACAGCGTAACGGCTCAGGGGCTGCTGGTACGGGAGGAACAGCTTCTGCCCGGCAGCGGCGGCATTGTGGATATTGTCCGGGGCGAGGGAGAGCAGGTGGGCGTCGGGCAGACTGTGGCGATGATCTATCGGGATGATCAGGCCCAGCAGGCCCAGGAGCAGCAGGACGCTCTGGCGCTGGAGATTGCCCAGCTGCGTTATGCCATCGGGCAGAGCGGCGATGTCAGCTCTGTGGCACAGATTGACGAGAAAATTTTTCAAGGACTGGTGGACCTGCGGGGGAACTCCGCCCTGAACCGTTACACCAATTTAGAGGAACAGGCTCTGGAGCTCAAGGGAAATATCCTGCGCCGGGAGTATACCTACGACTCTAATTTGACTGGAACCGATCTGGAGGCCCGCCTGCAGGAGCTGACATCCCAATTTCAGGCCCTTCAAAGTCAGACCTACAATGCGGTGACTCAAATTACCGCGCCGCAGGCCGGCACCTTTTCCACTTTGGTGGATGGGTATGAGACTTTGATCGATCCATCCACTGTGCTACAGCTCACCCCTGACAGCCTGTCCGACCTTCTGCAGCACCCCCCCCAGGGTGATCCCACAGCGGCGGGCAAGCTGATCCTGTCCCGTACCTGGTACTTTGCCGCCCCAGTTTCTCAGGAGGAGGGAGAACTCCTCTCCTCCCGCTCCTCTGTCGTTCTCCGCTTTGCCAGCGGCTTTTCCCGGGATATCCCCGCAGAGGTGGTTCAGGTGGGACCGGCGGAAAACGGCCGGTGTGTGGTCGTCCTGTCGGCGGACCGGTATCTGGAACAGACCACCCTGCTGCGGCGCCAGTCCGGGGAGTTTATTTTCAACAGCTACTCCGGACTGCGGGTTCCCAAGGCGGCCCTCCATATGGTGACTGAATCGGAGCAGGACCCGGATACCGGGGAGGAAGTTGAGACCCACATTACCGGAGTTTATGCAGTGGTTGCCGGCCAGCTGGAGTTTAAGCCCGTCACCATTCTGTCAGAGAATCAGGATTTTTATGTGGTTCAACCCGCCCAGGAGGGAAGCCGCGCCCTGCGCAGCGGAGAGGAGATCATTGTCCGAGGGACAGATCTGTATGACGGAAAGCTGCTGGATGAGTTTTGATCCCTTTGGCAGGCGGAAGCGTCCCGGCGCCCATTGCACAGGACCCTGCGGGCTCCGCTGATACAGGTGAAGTCCCTCTGTTTCGGCCGCGGCTGGTACGCGGCCGAAACTGTTTTTTCCTCGCTGGGCCGCGGTCCTTTTTTCTCTATCGGTGCCCCCTTGTGCCATAAGGAGGGAGGCCTCCTGGAATTTCCGGCCCTCCGTCTGGACGGAGCAGGACAAGGGCTTGAAGCATTGAGAAAATAGAACATTTTGCTTCTACTTCCATGTTGTTGTTGGCGCTGCCGTTGGTGTTGACAAGGCAGAAATTGTTGCTGTTCGTCGCATTGACGGAACGGCACCAGACATTGGCCGCCGTCAAAG
>CALXGD010000130.1 GCA_944387745.1 uncultured Oscillospiraceae bacterium | reverse complement strand
ATGGCCAGGTCTGTCTCTCCACACCGGACTACCGCCCGCCGGCACCAGGGCAGGGAGAAGCGCCGGGCGGCCCCCATGAGCTTCTCCGCCTGGAAGGAACGCAGGCCCCACAGCTCCGCCACATAGGCGGCCCCTCTCCCCCGCTCCATGGCCAGGCGGGCGGAGTAGAGCTGCCGCATGTTCCGCCCCAGGGACCAGAGGATCTTGATGGGAACCTCCTGCATCTGATAGAGCTCCCCCAGCACCCGGGCCGCCTGGTCAAAGTTCCCCGCGCCAATGGCGTCGGTCATGCGGAACACCACTGCATCCAGCTGGGGGGTGGCCACGGCGTCAATGTCCTGGCGGGTGATCCGCTCCCCCTTGGCATAGGCACCGATCTTCTCAATCGCCCCCGCCAGGTTGGTCATCAGGTCTCCGCACAGAGAAATCAGTTCCTCTGCCAGCCGCGGGTCGATGTCCTTCTTTAAGGCGTGGAACCTGCGGCGCACCCACTTCACAAGCTCCCCGGTCTCCTGCCGGGGGAAGTTGACCACCAGGCCGGTTTTCTGAATTGTCTTGAAGAGCTTGGTGCGCTCGTCCGCTTTGTAGGGGAGCAGGTCATAGACAAACACCAGACACACCGTCTCGGGAAGCGTTTGGAAAAGCTGGATATATTTTTCCCGGTCCCCTTCCCCCGCCTTAAACAGGTCAAAATCTGTCACCTGTACAAAGGTGCGCTCCGACAGGAAGGGCAGACAGTCCAGGGCCGCCTCCAGCCGCCGGGGGGAGCACTCCTTTCCCGGGATCAGGTGGAAGTTGAAGGTCTCATCCCCCTCCCCCAGCACCAGCTTCTTCAGCTCCCCCAGGTAGTGGTCCCGGAGATAGGTCTCCTCTCCATAAAACACATACAGCCTGCCCGGCCTCCGGTCGGCCAAGTCCTTCCGCATCTTCCGGTAGCCGGCGGCGTCCGCCTTTTCCTTTGCCATGGCCTCTCCTCCTTGTCCCTCTGCCGCCTCATTGGTTGAGGACGCTTAAAAACTTTTCGATGCGGATCCCCTTGTTCTTCTCAATCTCGTTGCGCTCCAGGAGGATTAGTGTCTCCAGCACGTCCATGGCCCGGTGGACCGCCGCCTCCAGGCCCTTGCCGGCCAGGAGCTCCCCCACCATTACAGCGGAGAACATGTCTCCAGTGCCAGGGAAATGCACCTTGATAAACTCAAATGGAATGGTGAAATAGGACGCGGTTTTGTGGTTATAGCCCCACACCACATGGCCGCCCGTCTCCGCCTCTATCCCGCTGGTGATGACTACAGAGCGGGGACCGAAGGCGCGCAGTCCGTCTACCACTTCCCGGACTTCATCCCGTGTCAGCGACTCCCGGCCAATGTATCGGTCGGTGAGGAACGTGGCCTCCGTGAGGTTGGGGACGATCACGTCGGCCACTCCAATGAGCTGGCGCATGTTCTCCACCGTCTCCTCCGTCACCCCGTTATAGAGCCTGCCGTCGTCGGCCATAATGGGGTCGGTCATCACCAGCAGCTCCTCCTTCTTCTGGCTGGCAATGAAATCCCGGATGATGTCCACCTGGGCGGCGGAGGCCAAAAAGCCGGTGGTGATGCAGTCAAAGGAGAAGCCCAGCTCCTTCCACACGGCGATGGATTTCTTCATATACTCCGTGGTATCCAGAATGGTAAACTTCCCATAGTCCAGGGTATTGGACACCAGGGCGGTGGGCAGGTTGTAGACGCTGTGGCCGAAGTTGGACAAAATGGGCAGCATGGCCGCCAGCGCCACCTTGCCGTAACCTGGCATATCGTTGATAATCAGGATATTTTTGTTCTTATCCATGGTATTCCTCTCTTTTCTTGCTCATATTGGGTTGGTTTTTGTCTCTTGGGAGGCCCCAGAAGGCTCGGGCTCCGCCAGGCCGGTGGCAGCCAGAGGGATCACGTTGATCACCGGCTCCTCATAGGGGTGGGCCCTCCGCACCGCCTCTAAGGTCTCACCCAGCCGCTCGTGGAGACAGCACACCTCCACCTTTACCTCCTCCGCCCGGTACAGCTCCCCCGGGGTTCCCAGAAAAGGAGAGGTCCCCTCCAGCGGCCGCCAGCAGCTGTGCACCCGGCTCCAGGACAGGCAGCGGTCATAGGCCCCAATGTGGCCGGCGTCCGCCGACCAGAGGGCCCGGCACACCGCCTCCAAATGGCTCTCCGGCAGAAAAATCTCCAGCTTATCCACCCTCATGTGTGCTTCTCCCCCTCCACATGTTCCCAGAACTCCTCTGCGCCTACGCTGGGCAGCCACCGGCGGCGGTCCCCGCCCCGCCCCTCCTCAAAACAGCAGGCGGCGGCATAATCGCAGAACAGACAGGCGTTTTTCTCCGGTCCCCGCCAGAAGGGGTCGGCGGAGATGTCGCCCGCCGCCAGCTCCCGGCAGATGTCCCGGAGGATGGACTGGATATGTCCCCCAAGGCGCCCCAGCCGCTCCGCTGTGGCCAGGGCCTCCCCGGTGATGGCCCCGGTTTTTTTCGAGACCTTCAGAGGCAGAAAGCGGTAGCCCTTCTCCCCCGGCTCCTCCATAGCGGCGAGCACCTCCGGATCGTCCAAAATCAGGCCGCTGCGGGTAAGCTCCAGGTCCAGCTGCCTGCGCCAGACCTCATCGCTCATGGAGCGGCTTCCCTGAATCACCGCGTCCCGGGCGGGGAGGTAGAGCACCCCCGCCCCCTCCACCGGCTGGTGGTAGCAGCTCTCCCCCACATCCTCCAGGGTGAACAGGTACAGCAGCATCTGCAGCCCCAGTCCGTTCCACACCTCCGTGAGGTCAAAGGATTTCCGCCCCGTCTTGTAATCCACCACCCGCAGATACAGCCGCCCGTTGTGGGTCCAGCCGTCCACCCGGTCCACAAAGCCGCTGATGCTCAGGGTGACGCCGTCCACCGTAAATTCCACCGGGGGCAGTTCCCCGTTCTTCCCAAAGCCCAGCTCAAAGGAGATGG
>CALXGD010000129.1 GCA_944387745.1 uncultured Oscillospiraceae bacterium | reverse complement strand
TAAACTCGGGCGTATCGCTTTTCCGCCCCACGGAGGCGGAACCCGAAACAAAAACATCGAAATTGGGAGATTCCGTACAATGGAGAACGTGAAACAGATTTTATTTGTCAACGCCTGTATTCGGGGCCGGGAGCAGTCCCGCACCTGGAAGCTGTGCCAGGCGTTTTTGGAAGGATGCAAGGCCCGCTGGCCGGAGGCGGAGATCCGGGAGCGGGACCTGACCGCCGTCCCCCTGCCGGTGCTCACCACAGAGCTGGACGACCGGCGGCAGCCGCGCCTCCCCGAAGATCCCCGGGACCCCACGTTCGCCCCGGCCCAGGCGCAGGCCCAGGCCGACCTGGTGGTGATCGGAGCCCCCTACTGGGACCTGACCTTCCCGGCGGCCCTGAAGGTCTATCTGGAGTGGGCCAGTATGCTGGGTATCACCTTCCGCTACACCCGGGAGGGGGAGCAGGTGGGCATGAGCCGGGCCAAGGAGCTGATTTATATCACCACCGCCGGCGGCCCCCTGGAGGGGCAGAACTACGGCTTCGACTATCTGAAAGGACTGGGCGGGATGTTCGGCATCCCCTCCGTGCGCTGCCTATGTGCCCAGGGGCTGGACATCCAGGGCAACGACCCGGAGGCCATTTTAAAGGAGGCCCAGGAACGGGCTGTGCAGTTGACAAAAATGTTGTAACACTGAGAAGAGGTTCGGAATACAGATAATATAGCTAAAATTTCAGGGGAAACATGTAAGATCGCGAAAAAATGTTTTTCTCGCATGCCTTCCATCGGTGCTGTCCTTCTTTGACTGAGGGGCATATCCCTCAGTCAGTACAAGCGATTCAGCCAACAGAACAAAATGAGGGGCTGCCCACATTCGAGGACAGCCCCAATTTTACTGAAAAAGAAAGCCAACGAGACAAGCAAGCTCAAGGCACAAAGAAGGAATCAGCAGAGTGTTTTTGCCACAGAACGTGCCCAATAAATGTTTGTTAGAGAGCCCTTGTATGAACTTCCAGAGCAAGGAGACGCCAAAAGGAAGGTACAAGGAAAAAACGATAGGAAGTGTAGGAACAAGCATTTGACTGGTTAGTACAAAAAAGATCGAAGGGAACGAACAATACGGAAGCTGAGTGCGCCTGCTGCAGCGGAATTGAAGAACCTCAAGAGCGATCAACACCCCAAATACGAACATTAGGATGATAAGCCGCCCTGTTTGGAAGACGCGGTGGAAAGATAGAGAGGACTCGATTACTGGGCCCAAAATTGTATATATGAAAAGTGCAATAAGCTGCCAATAGGAAAACAAAAAGGAGGAAAGATTTGTATTCATAATCATTGAAAGTCAAAGATGCGGAAAGGAATTTACAATAATAGTATAGACGAAATACATGATAAAATCAATGCAAGAAAAGAAAAAATAGGATAAATTTACAAATAGCATACAACATATATCTGCACACAATTGTTTACATAAATCAACATGCCGCAATAGATTTTACTTGTTCCGGTTTGAGAAAGCTGATATACTACAAAAAAGCATGATCCCGCCCCGCCGCGGGCCGGAAACAGGAGGACAGACCCATATGAAAAAACTGATGGTCCTGGACGGCAACTCCATCGTCAACCGGGCCTTTTACGGGGTGAGCCAGAATTTGACCACCCGGGCGGGACAGCCCACCAACGCCATTTTCGGCTTTCTGAATATTTTAATGAAGCTGCTGGACGAAGGGAAGCCGGACGCCCTGTGCGTCACCTTCGACCGGAAGGCCCCCACCTTCCGCCACCTGGCCTATGAGCGCTACAAGGCCACCCGGAAGGGGATGCCCGACGAGCTGGCCAGCCAGCTCCCCCTGCTGAAAGATGTTTTAACGGCCATGAACATCCCCATGTACGAGCTGGACGGCTGGGAGGCGGACGACCTCATCGGCACCATCTCCGTGAAGGATACCGCCGCCGGGTGGGAGACGGTCATTGTCACCGGGGACAAGGACTCTCTCCAACTGGTGACGGACACTACCACCGTGAAGCTGGTGTCCACCCGCATGGGCCGCACCACCACCAAGGACATGACCCCGGAGTCCTTCCGGGAGGAGTACGGCTTCGATCCCATCCACATCATCGACCTGAAGGCCCTCATGGGGGATTCCAGCGACAACATCCCCGGGGTGAAGGGGGTGGGGGAAAAGACCGCCATGGCCCTGGTCCAGCGGTACGGCTCCATTGACGGCCTGTATGCCGCCCTGCCGGAGGTGGAGATGGCTCCCGGCGTCCCCGCCAAGCCCAATGTGGTAAAGAAGCTCACCGAGGGGGCGGACCAGGCCCGCATGTCCTACGACCTGGCCACCATCCACACCGACGCCCCCATCGACTTTGCCCCGGAGAACAACCTGCGGAAGGAGCCCAACGGCCCCGCCCTGTACCAGCTGTTTCTGGACCTGGAGTTTGCCAAGCTCATCGACAAGTTTCACCTCACCGCCCCCCAGGGGGAGGGGGCCGTCCAGGAGGAGGCCGCGGTCCAGGGCACCTGCGAGAGCGAGGTGGTGGAGACCCGGGAGCACCTGGAGGAGCTGCTCGCCCTCTGGCGTGGACTTGACGAGGTGAACGTGCTGGCCCTGCCCTCCCTGGATGTGATCTGCGTGGAGTGGGCGGAGTCGGAGACCGCCGGCCGCGCCGCCCTGCTGTTTGCGGACAAGCTGGAGTGCTATAACGATGCGCTGAAAGCCCTGTTTGCCCCGGACATTCGAAAGGCGGTCCACGGCTCCAAGGAGCTGTGCAAGCACCTGCTGGACGAGGGCATCCAGCCCGGCGGCATCGTCTTTGACACGGAGGTGGCCGCCTATCTGCTGGCACCCACCGACGGCAGCTACGACCTGGAGAAGCTGGGTCTCACCTACTACAACCAGGAGTTCCCCAAGGCCAAGAACTATTTGGAGGAGGGGGCCTTCGGCCCTCTGGCCGCCCCGGCCGCCCCCGCCGCCGCCCTGCTGTCCCACACCGCCCTCATCGGGGCCCTGCGGAAGACCCTCTCCCAGCGGCTGGAGGAGCTGGGACTGAACCAGATTTATCAGGAGGTGGACCTCCCCCTGTGCCCGGTGCTGGCCGAAATGGAGGAGATCGGGGTGCTGGTGGACCGGGGGGCCCTGGTGGAGTTCGGGGAGATGCTCTCCGACGGCATCGACAAGGTGCAGGCCGCTATTTACGAGCTGGCCGGGGAGGAGTTCAACATCAACTCCACCCAGCAGCTGGGGCATATTCTCTTCGACCAGCTGGGCCTGCCCCCGGTGAAGAAGACCAAGA
>CALXGD010000128.1 GCA_944387745.1 uncultured Oscillospiraceae bacterium | reverse complement strand
ATTTTAATTTTGTATATATGCACAATAAATGGATGCCAAAATTATTTAGTCTGCTCAAAAAGAATAGAGACACTCATTTCTGAGTGTCTCTGCATATTTATAGGTCGTATTCAAGTAATATTCATTGACCTATAGCCGGGAACACAAAGTCGAATTGGGACTTAGAATTAAAGACCGGTGAATACACCATGGCGTTGTATCTCGTTGACTGATTGGGTCCTAGTTCCAAGATAATAGATTGACTGACCAAATCAGTTGAAAGGTCTTTGCAATGTGGCGACCGGAGAACCGCTCTGGAGTGGTGCGGACAGATCCTGGCCGTTCTCAGGGATTATTCAGGTGGGATGGATTCCCCTCCAGAAGAGGCACTTGCAGTCGTTAGAGATATATCCAGAAGTTTGGCCCGCTATGTGGATCGTCTTGATCATAGCTATAAAGAGTGTGCGCAATGGACTTAACATATCGAACACGAACAGAATTTGAACGTAGCAATCATCCGCAAAAATCCCGCGAAGAACTTCGGCGAATCGCCGTTGTTATTGCGGAGGATGGGCCGCCCCGTGACGTCCGGTGAAGTTCCCCAGTGTACCATGATCCAGGCGGGAGAGCTTCCTCAACACCCGGTCAACTGTCACCTTCGAGCTTCCCTAACGGGCGGCGAGATCTGCATAGGACACCAGCGGCTTCCCGCTCCCGTTGTGGAAAGAGGCTGTCGGCCCGGTAAAGGAACCCTGTACCCGTTCATTGCTGTAAACCGCCGAGATCCAGCAGGATGTCCATTTCTGAGCATCTGCCGACATTAACTCTACCAGAGATAATCCACCTGAGTTCCTGTATAGTACCAGGTCAGAATTTTCTCAAAGGTACTGCCCGCCTTGGCCATGGCGTTGGCCCCATACTGACTCATCCCCACTCCGTGGCCATAGCCTGTCACAGAGAAGGTAAACTGCGCCCCATCCCACTCCACCGTGAAACAGGCAGAGCGCAGGGAGAACAGAGTCCGCACCTGTCCTCCGGTGAGGGTGACCCCTCCCACTAGGATGCTGGACACTGTGCCCCCCTCGTTGGTCACCGGCACACCAAACCAGCCAGAGGGATCTCCGGAGAGGTCCGCTCCCGGATAGGCGGTGAGCACCGCATCCCGCACCTGCTCCGGGGAAAACACCACCTGACTGTGGTAATTGGGCACCTCTTCCCCCTCCGGGCTCTCCACACTTTTTAAATAGTCTACACTGGTGCCCCACACCTCCTCCGCGTCCACGGTATGACCCGGCGCCGAGGAGAAAAATACCGCCTGGATGGGCTCGTCCTGGTAGAGCACTCCAAGGCCATCTGTCTCCCGAACAGCAGTCTCTATCTTCTCCCCATAGGTTTCCGCACTCACCCCCCAGCGCTTCTCCGCCGCCTCCCGGGTCACGTAGGCTTGACAGCAGCTGATATCCGTACAAACATCTGCCTCTGGGTGGGCCTGGACCGCCGTATCCTGTTTCTCCGCCGTATAGGTCCTGGCGGCACAGGCCTGGGCTTTGAGCGCCTCTTCCTCAAATGCGGCCGGCATCTCCGCCGCCACTACACCAAAGAGGTACTCGTCCATAGTCAGTTCTGCCACACTACCGTCCTCCTGAAGCAGGCGGACAATCCGGCTCCGATCCCGCTCCCCCGGAGCGGCCTGGACCTCCCGGTCGATGGGCAGCCTCCCCTGGGGCAGCGCCTCCTCCCCCTTCTCCGGTCCGCGGACGGTGAGCAGGGGGAGCAGAAAAAGCCCCGCCACCAGCATCAGTCCCACTCCGGCTGTCCGCCGCATCTGCGGGCCTGTCCCCAGAGCCGGATGCTCCCTTCCATACTGTCGCGCCATCCCCCGTCCTCCTCTCTCTGCGCCCCCTTTGTCAGGTTCCCACCCGCAGCCAGGGCCGCTCTCCTCCAGAATATGGCCGGCCCGAGAAAGATATGTCTCTCCGCAAAAAGCCTTTGCGCTTTCCGGTTGAATCATCTATAATGGGAGAGCAATCCATTCCGTTGATTGAGGAGGGACCAACATGCTGCTGAATGTGCTTGCTGTGGGAGACGTGTGCGGAGAGGGGGGACAGGACATCCTCTCCCGCCGGCTGAGAGAGCTAAAGGAACGGGAGGAAATCCATTTCACTGTGGTCAATGGGGAAAATGCCTCTGTGGTGGGCATCACCCCTAAGCAGGCCCGGGGAATTTTTGATGCCGGGGCCAATGTGATCACCCTGGGCAACCACACCTGGAACCGCATCCAAATCGCCGACTTCCTGGACCGAGAGCCGGGGATCCTGCGGCCCGCCAACTATGCCGGGCGGGTGCCCGGCCGGGGCTTCGGGATCTACAGCGGCCCTCATGGGCTCAAAATTGCCGTGGTCAACCTGATGGGGCGGCTGGAGCTCAATGCCAACCTGGACAGTCCCTTTAAGCAGATCAACTACATTCTCCGCCGGGAGGACATTCAGCAGTGCGATGTGGTTCTGGTGGATTTCCACGCCGAGACCACCAGCGAAAAAGGGGCTATGGCCTGGTATCTGGACGGGCGAGTGGAGGCTGTATGGGGCACCCACACCCATGTGCCCACCGCCGACTGCCAGGTGCTCCCCAAGGGCACCGGCTTTCTCTCTGATCTGGGCATGACCGGTCCCCGGCTGTCTGTCCTAGGCATCAAGCCGGAGCTCTCCCTCAATCTGTTTTTAGGCGGTCTCCCCAAGCGGTACGAGGAGGCGGAGGGGCCCTGTAAGCTCAACGCCTGCAAATTTGTTGTGGATACCCAAGCCCACCGGTGCTTGGAGGTCAGACGGGTGGACCTCATCGAGTAAGGGCGGTGCAGAACTCCGCTTTCTGAACTTTGGAAACCAGAGGAGTGATTTGGATGGTCAAACTAATTCATGGGGCTGATTTTCACCTGGACAGCCCCTTCTCCGGGCTGAGCCCTCAGCAGGCCGCCCAGCGGCGGCAGGAACAGCGGGAGCTGCTCTCCCAGCTGGGAGAGCTGGCACGGCAGCGGAGTGTCGACCTGGTGCTCCTCTCTGGCGACCTGCTGGACGGCCGTCAGACATACCGTGAGACCGCCCAGGCCCTATCCCAGGCACTGGGGAGTCTCCCCTGTCCGGTGTTCATCGCCCCGGGCAACCACGACTTCTACAGCCAGAAGTCCCTGTATGCCGCCCTGGACTGGCCGGACAACGTCCATATTTTTTCTACCCAGAGCCTCCAGTGTGTAGCGGTTCCAGCTCTAGGCTGTGCGGTATGGGGCTGTGCCTTCACCGCCCCCCGCCGAGAGGATGACCCCCTGGCCGGCTTTCGGGCCCAGGGGCCGGAGGACTGGGTCCAGCTGGGGGTCGTCCATGGAGACATGCTGGGAAAGGGGGACTACGCCCCCATCTCCCGGGAATCTGCAGCCCACAGCGGCCTGGACTACCTGGCCCTGGGCCACATCCACCAGCACAGCGGACTTCAACGGGCGGGGGACACCTTCTGGGCCTACCCCGGCTGTCCCGAGGGCCGGGGCTTTGACGAGACAGGCGACAAGGGCGTCCTCTATGTGGAGGCTGCGCCGGGACAGTGCCGCGCGGAATTTGTCTCCCTGTGCCGCCGTCGGTATCAAATTTTAGAGGCGGACATCACCGGCGCGGCGGACCCCCTCCCTGTGCTCCGGGATGCCCTCCCGCCGGCGCTGGCCGAGGATATCTGCCGTCTGATCCTCACCGGGGAGCGCGGCGCGGCGGACCTGGACCTGGAGCGGTTGGAGCAGCAGCTCTCCAGCCGGTGCTGGGCTCTGTCACTCCGGGACCACACCCGGGTGGGCCAGTCCCTCTGGGCCCGCAGGGAGGAGGACAGCCTTACCGGGCTGTTTCTTCAGGTAATGGCCGCCCGGTGTGCCAGAGACCCGGAAAACGAGACTCTTCAGCAGGCGGTGCGCTTTGGTCTGGCCGCCTTAGAGAACGGAGAGGATATTGCCCCATGAAAATCAAGACAATGACGGCCTCCTTTGGCCGGCTGACTGGTCAGAGGCTGGCGCTCACCCACGGCTTCAATCTGCTAGAGGCCCCCAGTGAGGGGGGCAAGTCCACCTGGGCCGCCTTCCTCAAGGCCATGCTTTATGGCATCGACACCCGGGACCGGGATCGAAAGGGATATCTGGCGGACAAAAACCGGTATCAGCCCTGGTCCGGCGCCCCTATGGAGGGGGAGCTCACCCTGGAGTGGCAGGGACGGGACATCACCCTCCGCCGGGGGCCCAAGGGTAGCACTCCTTTCGGCGCTTTCTCCGCAGTATACACCAACACAGGGGAGCCCGTCCCTGGAATGACTGCGGATGTCTGTGGAGAGCTGCTCACCGGCGTGGGGCGGGAGGTATTTGAGCGTTCCGCCTTCTTGGGGCAGAGCGGCTCCTTAGCCATCACCTCTGTCCCGGAGCTGGAGCGGCGCATCGCCGCCCTGGTGTCCTCCGGAGAAGAGAGCGTGTCCTACTCTCAGGTGGAGAGCCGCCTGAAGGAGTGGCTCAACCGGCGGAAGGTGAACAAGAGCGTGGGCCGCATCCCTCAGCTGGAGGAGGAGCTCTCCCGGGTACGGCAACAGCGGGAGGAGCTGGAGCAGCTCACCGGGGCTCTCAACACCCTGTCCGCGGAGGAGACAGAGCTCCGCCGTCGAAAAGAGGCCCTGGAGGAGGAGATGTCCCTGCACCGACAGCGGGCTCAGCGGGAGCTGGACCAGCGTCTGGCCCAGGCCAAGGCAGAGCTGGATCTGCGCCGGAGTGAGCTGGATTCTCTCCGGACAGAGCAGTCCAAATTCGGCCCGCTCCCCAGCCAGGAGGCCCTGAAGAGAGCTCAGGGAGATCTGGCCTATCTGAAGGCCCTAGATGAGGAGATTCGGCAGGGAGAGGCAGCCCTGGCCCTGCGGGAGCAGGAGCTGGATCAGGCCCGCGCCCAGGCGGAGGACCCCCGCTTCCCCGGCATGACCGGTGAGGAGGCCGCTCAAAAGGCCCAGAAGGACACCGCGGAATATCAGCAGCACCTAACCCTGGGCAGAGCCGGGCTGCGCCGCTTTCCCCGCCTACAGCTGCTGGGGGCAGCCGCCTTTGCGCTGCTGGCTGTTGCGGAGCTGTTCCGCAGCGGAGGGCTCGGTCCCCTCTTCTGGGCAGGCGCGGGGCTCCTGCTGGCGTTTACCGCCTGGGGTCTCTTTTCCCTGTCCGCCGGAAAGCGGGAGCTGGCCGCCGGCGCCCAAGTGCTGGAGCGCTGGGGCGCCGCCTCCCCAGAGGAGATAACCCTCCTGGCCCAACAGTACCAGGAGCGGATGGACGCCCTGGACCAGGCCGCCCAGCAGGTTCGCCTGGTGCGGGAGGGGCTGGCCGACCGTCAGGCCCGCCGGGACAACAGCCGGAGAGATCTCTTTGGTTTTGTTCACGCCTTTGCTCCGGAGGTGACAGATCTGTTTGGCTGCTCCGCAGCCCTGTCCCGGGCACTGGGCCTGGGGGAGCGTGAGGCGGTGGCCGCCGCCAAGCTGGAGGGGGCCCAGCGGCTGTACGACACCCTCCTTTCCCAGGGAGGGCAGGAGCTCTCCCCCTCCTCTTCTGAACTCCCAGCGCCGGGGCGCACCATGGAGGAGACCGCCGCCCTGCTGGGCACTGCTCAGGCGGAGCTGGAGCGCACCAGCCGGGCTCTGAACATGGCCCTGGGCCGTCAGAAGGCGGCCGGGGATCCAGCAGCTCTGGCCGCCCGGCAGGAGGAGCTGGAAGAAGAGCTGGCGCGGCGCAGCCTGGAGTACCGTTCCATCTCCGCCGCCCTGGATGCCCTAAAGGAGGCCAACGCCCGTCTCCAGGAGCGGTTCTCTCCGGAGCTCAACCGCCGTGCGGGGGAGTATCTGGCGCAGCTTACCAGCGCTCGGTACACCGCTCTCTCCCTGGACCGCGGGCTGGAGGCCTCTGCTGCCAGCCCAGAGGACGTGCTGCCCCGCCGGTCCCTGTTCCTGTCTAAGGGGACCGTGGATCAGATCTATCTGGCGGTACGCCTGGCGGTCTATGATCTCTGTCTGGAGGGGCACCAGGTCCCTCTGGTGCTGGACGATGCCCTGGGTGCCTTTGACGACACACGCATGGGCCTGGCACTGGACCTGCTGCTAGAGCTCTCTCAGACGGAACAAATTCTCTTTTTCACCTGCCACCGCCGGGAGAGAGATTACCTGGCCGGTCGGCCGGGAGTCTCTGTGCAGAAGCTGCCATAGTTTTCCCAGGAGAAGTCTGTCTCCCTGTCATTGTAATGGATTGGAAGCATCCGGTCCCCGCCCTTTGGACATTGGGCGGGGACCATTTTTTTGCTTCGGCCCCAGCTCTGGAATACGAGAGTCTCCCTCTGCGGAGACGCCCAGTACTTAGTGGAAAATTATTCCTCTTCTCCGCCCAATTGTGCAAAATAGGACAAGCCTCCTGTGGTACACTGCCCATAAATCTATAAAGCTCCATTTTATGGTTTACCGGCGGCTCCACTGTGCAGAGTCGCCGGGGAAAACAAAACTTGAGCCACAAAGGCGTGTGGAACACAGTCCGTGCACCTGTCGGCTCCGCATGAGAAGCATTTCACCGGACAACCTATATACAGGATTGTTACCAGCGGCCACACTTTTAAAAATGTCCAAATTTTTGTGGGCTCCCGCCTAGCAGGCGGTGGGACAGCGAGAACATTTTAAACCTATCAGCACAAAGTAAAATTGGGGATTTCTGTTGTTTTTCCAAAAAAGCGAAGGAGTTTTCTCCAGACCCCGCTTTTGGCCCTGTTTCCAATCTATCACATGGAAGCCGTGGAAGGAGACTCCTGGGGTGTCTTTCGCCGCCGCTGCCCATACTGAGGACAGGCGGTCCGGAATCCGACCGCCTAAAATGCTGGACAGCCTGCCTCCCATTTGGGCGGTCGGCTGTCAGGGGGTGGATAATTTTGGAATATGAAAAGAAAAGCCGGCCCTGGCACAGTGCCGTCTCAGCGGCGGCGGGCGCTGCGGCTCTGTGCCTGCTGCTCACACTGACTCTGGCCGGCGACCGGACCCAGGCGGTCCCCCTCCAGCCGGAGGCGGTCTCCGCCGCAGCCGTGGGCCGGGGGACGGAGGTCATCCCTCTTGGACGAGCCGTGGGGATTAAGCTCTTCTCCGACGGCGTGCTGGTGGTGGGGCTCTCCTCCCTGGAAACACCGGAGGGCCCCGCCTCCCCGGGGCGCACCAGCGGCCTGAAGGCCGGGGATGTGATCACACACCTGGAGGGCAGTCAGGTGGACACCATCGAGGAGGTCCAGGACCTTCTGGCACAGCACCCAGGGGAAAAGCTGACCCTCCAGGTCCAGCGGGGGGAGGAATCCCTTCAGCTCTCTGCTCAGGCGGTAAAAACCACAGCCGGAGCCTATCAGCTGGGGGTCTGGCTGCGGGACTCCATGGCCGGCATCGGCACCATGACCTTTTATGACCCGGACAGCGGCGTCTTTGCCGCCCTGGGCCACGGGGTCAACGATGTGGACACCGCTCGACTCATGCCCTTGGAGACGGGGAGCATCCTGGGGGCCTCTGTGTGCGGCGTGAAGAAGGGGACTGCCGGAGAACCGGGAGAGCTTCACGGGGACTTTGATCTCTCCGCCGACCTGGGAACCCTCTACGCCAACACAGAGCAGGGAATCTTCGGCTATTTGGAGGAACAGAGCCTGGTCCAGGGACTCCAGCCGGTGGAGTTGGCCTCCGAGCAGGAGATCCACACCGGAGAGGCGGTCATTCTCTCCAACATTGCCGGGGAACAGGTGGAGGAGTACCAGGTGGAGATCACCCGCCTGTACCCGGAGCGGGACGGGGACAGCCGGGACCTCATGCTTCAGGTGACAGATCCCCGGCTGTTGGCAGCCACCGGCGGCATTGTCCAGGGTATGTCGGGCAGCCCCATCCTCCAGGACGGAAAGCTGGTGGGAGCTGTCACCCATGTACTGGTAAACGACCCCTCTCGGGGATACGGCATCCTGGCCCAGCGTATGCTGGCCGCCGCAGGGGAACAGCAAAATCTGGCGTAGCGGGGGAAACACGTAAACTGAGCTCTTGCCGCGGGGACCGTTATCCGGCCCCCGCGGCTGAACCGTCCATAAAAATAGCCGCCAACGGCGGCTATTTTCTGTTCTGCGTCTCTCTCCTGGCGGAGCTCCACCTCACACAAACTGGTTGCGCGCCGGATTGTAATGATAATCCAGGCCGGCCAGCCTCTCCTCCAGCTCTGCCCGGTCCATCCCCTCAACAGCGCACAGCTCGTCCAAATTGGGGTACTGATCCCGCAGCCTGGCGTTTACTACGCTAAGCAGAATTGCCGGATCCTGTGGCAGCATAGATCTCCCTCCTCTCTGTGTGCTCCGGAGCTCACAGTCCTAGGCGGTAGATGCGGTTGGCGTTTTCAAAAAACACCCGCTCCCAGTGCCTCTCCGGAACGATGCGCTGGATATACTGGATATACTCCCCCAGGTTGACAATTGGCCAATCTGTACCGTACATCACCCGGTCCCAACAGCCCAGATAGCTGAGCCAGGTGCGCAGCAGCTCCGCATACCCCGCCCGCTCCTGAAAGTACTCCTCCAGGTCCACCCTCCCCTCCAGCAAGCCGGATAGATCGGTGGATACATTTCGGTTCTTCTCCAGCACGGCGGCCGCCTCCTGGAGGAAGGGGTTCCCAAAGTGGCACATAACAAATTGGGTGTGCCGGTGGTCCGCCGCTGCCTCGTCTAGGGCCAGGGGATGGCTGTATTTCAGATAGGCCCTGGAGTGGGCAGTGAGGCCCATATGCACCGCCACCGGCTTATCATATCTGCGGGCCAGGGCATAGATGGGCTCATAGACGGGATCGGTGAGCCAGATCGTGTTGTAGCCCGGGTACAGCTTCACCCCGCAGCACTCCGCCCTCATCAGGTGCGCCTCCACCTGGTCGGGCAGATCCTTCGGGATGGATTTGCCCTCCTCCAGCACCAGGCTGTCCAGCCCCACACAGTAGTGAAACAGGTCCCTGGGATAGGTGTGGACCCCCACCTCCAGGCTCCGATTGCCCATTACCACCCCATGGACCATGCCCAGCTCCCCATATACCCGCCGCAGATGCTCCACAGAATTCTCATGGCCCACCTTCCGGGCCATGGCATCCGTCCCGGGCTCTGAGGGAAAGAGATGCAGATGTGCGTCAATGATCTTCATGGGCTGCCTGCTCCTTTCTGTCGTGCTTTTATTATACTCTCTCCTCCCGCAGGCCGCAAGCTGGGGGATCTCTTATTTTTTCCGCCTCCAAGCTGAGGCCAGTTGCATTTTAGAGATAAACCGGGTATAATAAAAAATCGTGAAATCACTCCAGAGGAGGCCGCCCCATGTCTCAAGAATTTCAGCCTCAGCCGGAGGAGCAGACCGCTCCGGACAGCCCCGAGCAGCAGTCCGCTCCGTCGGAGGACTCCTTTTACTGGCTCCACGCCCTGACCACCGCCCTGGTATTTCTGGTCGTATTCTTTACCATTTTCGGCCGGCTCACCCGAGTGGACGGGGACTCCATGACCAACACCCTTCACCACAATCAGATTCTCCTGGTGTGGTCCCTGGGATATCAGCCGGAGCAGGGGGACATCGTAGTTCTCAACAAGACCACCGCTCAGCACCTGGGCGGGGTGGCCATTGTAAAGCGGGTCATCGCCACCGGCCGACAGACGGTTGACATCGACTACTCCACCAACTCCGTTTATGTGGACGGGGTGCGCCTGGAGGAGGACTATATCAGGGAGCCTATGGTAGACCTGACCTCCAACCCTCTGTACGCCCAGACCCACTTCGAGGTGCCCGAGGGCTCCATCTTCGTCATGGGAGATAACCGCAACGGGTCCGACGATAGCCGGGACAGCCGCATTGGCACTATTGACGAGGCCTATGTGCTTGGCAAGGCCATTTTTTCCTTCCTCCCCCTCTCCACCTTCGGACCTCTGGACCACTAGGTATTCCTTCAAGCCCTCCGCCTGCGGGACGGAGGGCTTTCCTGTATCCCCTGAAAGAAAATTCGACCTTGAAAGGGCGGAGGACTGGCAATTTCCCAGACACTATGGTAAAATACCCACATCACGACTGCGGCTCCGGCCGCATTGGGAGGGAGCCGTATGTCCTGCAAAGAGGAATTCATAGAAATCTTTCGAGAAAAAATTACCCGCCCCGGGGCGGACGCCCTGCTAAATTATCTGGAAAATAAGAGCGACTTCTTCACCGCCCCCGCCTCCGCCCGATACCACCTGGCCTGCGAGGGGGGGCTGTGCGAGCACAGCCTTAACGTGTACCACTGTCTTGTGGACTACCTCCAGCGGGAGCGGGTCCAGGAGCTGTACGGCTTGGATTACAGCGAGGAATCTGTGGCGGTGGTGGCCCTTCTCCATGACGTGTGCAAGGTGGGCTGTTATAAAAAGAGCTTCCGCAATGTGAAAAACGACACCACCGGTCAGTGGGAGAGGGTATCCACCTACACCTTTGAGGACCCCTTGCCCTACGGCCACGGAGAGAAATCGGTGTACATCGTCAACGGCTTTATCCGCCTGAGCCGCATGGAGGCCATGGCCATCCGCTGGCACATGGGCTTCTCCGGCACAGAGGATCCCCGCACCGTGGGTCAGGCCCTTCAGAAGTATCCGCTGGCCTTTGCGCTGGCCACAGCCGACATGGAGGCCAGTTACTTCCTTGAGGGAGAGGAGTGACTGTCCCCTGAACCGTGAATCTGTGTCTTCCAAAAAAATTCACAATGTTGCGGTTGAAAAACAAGGCGCGATATGGTAAAGTTATATTATGAACGAGGGACGGGGTCCCTGTAACATCCTGTAAGGAGTGATTCAACATGATTCGAGTCATCATGGGGAAAAAAGGAACCGGCAAAACAAAGCAGATGATCGACATGATCAACAACGCGGTTCAGAGTGAGCACGGCAACGTGGTCTGTATTGAAAAGGGCAATAAGCTGACATTTGATATCCACTATCAAATCCGGTTGGTGGACTCCAGCGAATACGATATTGCCAACTTTACCGCACTCAAGGGCTTCATCTCCGGTCTCCATGCCGGCAACTACGATATCACCCATATCTTCATTGACAGCCTGACTAAGATTGTCCCCACAGAGGGCTATAATGAGGTGGAGGATTTCCTGAACTGGCTCAACAGCTTCGGAGAGAGGAATGGCATCAAGTTCACCATCACCATTAGTGACGAGCCTGACCTAGCTCCCGATGGCATCAAGCAGTATTTCTGATTTCCTATTGGCCCGCATAAAAAACCTCCGCTCCCCAAAAGGGAGCGGAGGTTTTTTATTTGCTCCCTTTCAGTCCTGTTTATGGGACCATTTCTTGAAAGGGCCTGTGGACGTCAATTTCCCTCTTGACAGCCGGCTCCAGACGCGGTATGATACGTACAGACTAGAACATGCGTTCTAGTCCCGGTATAGCCTTTCCCCCTATTTGATAAAAAACGGCGCCCTTTTGGGGGCGCCGAAATCAACCGTAAGGCCCCGCCCCATCTGACCTCAAAATAGAAAAACGGCAACCCCTCCATGGGGTCACCGTCTTTCTGGTGGAGGAGGGTGGATTCGAACCACCGAAGCGAAACGCAACAGATTTACAGTCTGCCCCCTTTGGCCACTCGGGAACTCCTCCATATGAAATTGTGGTTGGAGCTGGTGGACGGATTCGAACCCCCGACCTGCTGATTACAAATCAGCTGCTCTACCGGCTGAGCTACACCAGCACACCAAGAGTGCTGTCCAACAGCAGGTGTTATTTTACCAGATCGTGTACAACTTGTCAACTAGATTTTTCAAAATTTTTTATTTTCTGTCCGTGCCCCGGGAACCGGCGCGTTTCCCAGCGGCGGAACCGGTTCAACCGCCCGTGGGATGGCTCCACATCCCATAAGGTGCCGTCGGGACACCAGACAAGAGGAGGGAATATCTACGAAAAGCAACCGGACCTTCGGTCTGCTCCCACCCCTGCGGGACATTCAGCTAATCCAGCCGGAAGCTCTGTGTCCCCGCTGCGGAGAGGAACAGTACCAGGGAGACTGGATGCTCCGGCGGGAGGGGCGGCGTCTGTGCCTGCGCTGCGCATGGCAGGAGGCCGCAGCCCGTCGGAGAAACGAAAGAGAGGAGAGAACACCATGACCCTGCTGGAATTATCGGCGGAGTACCGGGAACATGCCCGGACCTTAGACTTCCGCATTTGCCAGCTCCAGGCAGTGCTGGAGCGCACTAAGAACGAGAATCAGCGTCTGATGCTCCAGGAGCGGATCAAGATGCTGAGTACCATGCTCCGAGAGGCCAGAGAGCTGGCCGTCCTTACGGAGCGCTACTATGAGAGGGGGTATTGCCGCAATGCCAAATACACGATATAGACGGGGCCGGCACTACGCCGCCGACATGGCAGTTTATACCCGACAGATCGCCGGCGACAACGGCCAGGAGATCAGCCGCCTCAAGCGCAATCTGATCCGGGCGCTTCGGGAGGATATTACGGAGAAACAGCGCACTGTGCTGCTTCTCTACTATGCCGAGGGCTTTAACATGCGGGAGATTGGAGAAAAGCTGGGGGTGGACAAGTCCACCATCTCCCGCACCATCAAGCGGGGGGAGCGGCGGCTTCAGCGGTGCCTGCGCTACGGGGCGGAGGCCTATCTGCGGGGAATGCCGGAGGAATAGATCAGACAAGAGCGGTGATGCTACAAATCGCACAAATGGCATAACAACTCCACCATCCCGAAAAAAAATAGCCGCCAGTGGCGGCTATTTTTTCGGGAATTTAGATTTCCGCAGACCACTTCTTTAGTTCATAGCAACAATAGCTCCACACAAATTGGAAAATTTGCAGCAGCCTCTATTTTCCTTGGCGGGAGAAGCGCCCACTAATTCCCGCGGGCCAGGGCCCACACCTCCTCCGCCGTGAGACCGTCGCAGCGGTACTCCACCAAAACTCCGCCGGAGTGGAGCACGCCAAAGGAGTAGGTCATACCTCCGGTGTCATGCCTGCGGCCCCGAGCCTCCACAATGTCCAAGGTCAGGTCCTCCGCCCGAAAGACAGGCTGATCCACCGTCTCCCGGTACTCCTCCGGTACACTCTCGCTCCAGGGGATGGAGTAGAGGCGCAGGTCGTACTCCTCCGGCCGGTCCGGATCCGCTAAGGCATAGTCCAGCTCCCCCTCAGGCAGGGAAATGGCGATGCTCACTTCGTCGTACCCCCAGTACCAGTGGACGGACAGCCGGTTCTGCACCCCCTCCTGGTAGGAGAGAGTACCGTAAAATTCCCCGTAACCTGGGATGTCCTGTTCAGGTAAATAGGGGGCGAAGGCGGTCTCCTGTCGGGCCTCCTCCAGGGAGGAGAACTCCGCCTCCCGCCAGGCGGGGACGTCTCCGTTGGTGAGCAGAGCCCCCAGGTACAGCCCGCCGTCGCTGGACAGGGCCTGCCGCACCAGCAGGTCGCTGTACAGGGTGGCCTGGTTCATGGGGTCATCCTGGGAGGTGCACTGAACCTGAAACCGCACCCCCACATCCCCGGCCATGAACTCGCTGACGCACAGGACGTCCTCTGCCCCGTCCCCGTTGAGGTCCTCCCTCCGGCTCCAGCCGGTGACCGGGACACCGAACGCGTCGGAGGTCTCCAGCCCGGAGTAAAGCCCGCACTGGAAGGGCAGCTCCCCCGGGCGCAGGGTGAGGGTGAAGGAGAGCGCCTGAGCGGCGCTGTTCCCCTTGAGGGTG
>CALXGD010000127.1 GCA_944387745.1 uncultured Oscillospiraceae bacterium | reverse complement strand
CAGGTCCCCGTCCACATAGTGGAGCACCACAAAGCAGCTCTTAGCGGTCCCCCGGAAGAAGCCTGTCACGTCGGTGTCCGCCAGGGAGCCTGCCACCACCTTCTGCCGGGCCCCCAGCAATTCGATGGCCCGGATCCGGTCCCGGAGGGCCGCCGCCTGTTCAAAGCGCAGCTCCTCCGCCGCCGTCTCCATCTCAGCAGTGAGCTCCTCCTTCACCTCTTTGAACCGCCCCTCCAGCAGGGACACCGCCTGGGCAATGGCCTCGTCATGCTGGTCCTTTAGGTTCTCTGAGCGGCAGTAGCCGTCGCACTTGCCCATGTGGAAATTCAGGCAGGGCCGCTCCTTGCCAATATCTCGGGGAAACTTCTTCCGGCAGGAGGGCAGGCGCAGGGCGGCGCGCAGGGCGTCTACAATGGCCTGGGTGCTGTGGCGGCTGGCGTAGGGGCCAAAGTACCGGGCCCCGTCCTCCGCCGCCCGGCTGGCCAGGGAAAATTTCGGATACTCCTCCCTGGACAGACGGATATAGGGGTAGCCCTTGTCGTCCTTCAGGAGAATGTTGTACCTGGGCTGGTGGCGCTTAATGAGGGAATTTTCCAGAATCAGCGCCTCAAACTCACTGTCGGCAATGATCACGTCGAAGTGGTCGATCTGGGAGACCATGGCCCGGGTCTTTTCCGTATGGGAGGCCAGATTGGCAAAATACTGGCTCACCCGATTTTTCAGGGCCTTGGCCTTGCCCACGTAGATGACCTGGCTCTGGGCATCCTGCATGATGTACACGCCCGGCTTGAGAGGCAGGGCGTGGGCTTTTTCTTTTAGTTCGTCAAAGGTCATGTCCCGGCCTCCTTCTGTCCGCCGTTTTTTCGGTTCTTTGCCGTTTTCCTCCTCCGTCACAGCCTTCGGCTGTGCCACCTTCCCCCAGGGGAAGGCTTTTCCCCTGACATATCTGCTGGCATAGCCTTTAGAGAACTAGCTTCCCCCATCCAGGGTGAAGGCTTTGTTCTACAGTCCCCGGACTTTTTTCTCCAGAAAACGCTTCTTATATTTCAGCGCTCCCCACCGGGAAACCCGCCCGGCGGCAGAGAAATTCGCCGCGCCGCCCACGACGCCCACAACCGGCAGGCCCTGGACGAATTTGACGGCCAGCAGCTTCTGGGCCAGGAGTGTGGCGGCGGTCTTTGTCTCCTCCTCCAGGTCCGCAGACGCCGGCCAGCCGTGGTCCAGCGCCCGCCCCAGCTGGTCGGCCCGGCGGCTCAGGTCCCAGCGCTCCTCCCCCTGGGACAGCGCCCCCTGGAGGAGCAGAAGCACATAGGTCCGCTCCTCCGCGCTCTCATAGGAGAAGCCGTACCGGAGGGCGCTCTGGTACAAGCTGCGCAGCAGCAGGGCCAAAAACACGGGGATATCCGGCAGTCCAATGCCCAACAGGCCCAGAGCCGTCCCCTCTGCCCCGGCGGCGAGCACCTCTCCGGCCTGGCCCTTTCGCCGGCCGCTCTCCATCTGTCGGAGCAGCGCCCTCTCCTCCCGAGGGGAGAGCGCGCCCTCCCACAGGCGCTGTTCCAGGTTCAGCCGCTCCACCGGGATAGTCTTTTCCACCAGCCTGGCGCCTCCCGGCGCGAACAGCGTCTGAAAGGCCCTATAAAACGCTTCCTCCAGGGTCTGGCGGACCCTCGGCGGGATTTTTTCCTCCAGGTCGGTCTGAATGTGGGGCAGGGAAAGTCCGTCCTTCAAAAGCCGCGCCTCCTGTTTTTCCAGGCGGTCCAGCAGTCTGGAGTAGGATACAGGCATATCTTTCACAGCGGTATCTCTTCCCTTGTTGAATATCAAAAAAGGCGCCGCTGGGCGGCGCCTTTTCTTTGTGCTTGTGGGATCACTCAGAGAAATCGGAGGAGATCATCTTGTACAGGGCCTCCACCGCTTCCTTCTCATCGGGGCCATCCGCAATCAGCTTGATGGGGGTTCCCTTCACGATACCCAGGGACAGAACGCCCAACAGGCTCTTTGCATTCACCTTCCGCTCGTCCTTTTCCACCCAGATGGCGCTCTTGAACTCGTTGGCCTTCTGGATAAAGAACGTGGCGGGTCTGGCGTGCAGCCCAACCTGATTGTTAACGACCGCTTCCTGACTATACATACAACCGTACCTCCGCACTTGTCATATTGTGCTCTTAGCATACCAGATTTATCCCGCTGCCGTCAATGACATTTTTCACAAATCTATGGATTTTCCCTGCAAAAAATTACAAGTCAAAAGTTTTTTCGTTGTTTTATATGATTTTTTTGTTTTAAATGCTTCATTTCCGGTCAAGATGACGGCGAGCTGTCCCAGATCAAAATCAGGCGATAGGGTAAATCGATTCTCAAACCGCCAAAAACCATCATATGACGGATTGAAAGAGGCCGTCCCTCCGATCAACCACAGGACGGGGATTTTGTATCTGGAAAATTATTTCAGCTCCACCACCGTGACGCCGTCCTCCCCCTCACCGTAGCGGCCGGGACGGAAGGACTTCACATAGCGGCTGCGCTTGAGATAGCTCCGCACAGCGTTCCGCACCGCCCCGGTGCCCTTGCCGTGGATGACGGTGACGGTCTCCAGCTTGCCCATCATGGCGGTATCCAAAAAATTCTCCAGGGCCAGGACCGCCTCGTCGGTCATCATCCCCCGCAGGTCCAGCTCTCTGGGGGCAGCGGCCCGGAGGGTATGCTCGGCCCGCTGGAGGATCTTGCGGGTCTCCTTCTGGGCGGAGGTCTCCCCCTCCACCACCCGCACCTCGCTCTGCTTGGCGGAGATCTTCAAAATGCCCGCCTGGAGCTGGAGGGTGCCGTCCTTGTTCGCTGACAGGACGGTGGCCC
>CALXGD010000126.1 GCA_944387745.1 uncultured Oscillospiraceae bacterium | reverse complement strand
GCCAGGCGTTGTTGTTCTCCATGTAGCTGACGCCCTTGCCCTTGATGCAGTCGCACACAATGCAGTGGGGCTTGCCGGCCACGGTCTTGGCCTTCTCCACGGCCTCGTGAATGGCCTGGATATCGTGGCCATTGATCTCCTGAACATCCCAGCCAAAGGCGCGGAACCGGTCGGCGGGATTGTTCTGGCCCACGGTCTCGTCGATGCTCTTATAGCTCTGCCAGCCGTTGCGGTCCACAAAGACAATCAGGTGGTCCAGCTTGCGGCCGGTGGCCACGTTGGCGCCCTCCCAGCAGACGCCCTCCTGGAGCTCGCCGTCGCCGCAGATGCAGTATACATAGTAGTTCTTTCCCTGTACCCGGCCGGCCAGAGCCATGCCGGAGGCAATGGCGATGCCGTTGCCCAGAGAGCCGGACGTCATGTCCACGCCGGGGGTGCTGTGCATGGAGGGGTGGCCCTGGAAGATGCTGCCCAGCTGGCGGAGATTGAAGTGCTCCACCTTGGGCTGGAAATAGCCTCTCTCATTGAGGGCCGCGTAGTAGATGGGGCAGGCATGTCCTTTCGAGAGAATGAAGCGGTCCCGGTCCTCCCAATCGGGGTTGGCGGGGTCCAGGTTCATCTCCTGGAAGAACAGGTCGGCCACGATATCCGCAATGGACAGGGCCGGACCGGGGTGACCATCCTTTCCTTCATAGACCATGCGGACCGCTTCCAGACGAAGCTTTTGAGCCATGTTGTGCAAAGATGTAATATCCAAGCTAATGACCTCCCTTTTCTCATAAAACTTTTTGATCTCGCCCATGAGATTCGTCGCTCAAGACATCAAATGTCTAACGTCTGATGGCACAATATCACAGATTGCACTTCCTGTAAAGAGAGAATTTGACAATTATTCTAAAATCGTTGCTCTGTACAAAAACAAGGGCTCTTTTTCGTCTAAAACGCAAATAACCAGGGCCCAAAATGGAGATTTGCCTCCCGCTCTCCCAGACAAAGACGGCCCATCAGCTCTCCTTCCCGGCCCGATCCGCAAGCCTCAATTCTTTTTGTGCTCCTGCTCCATCGGTGGGACGGAAGCGTCAAGAAAAATTTGGAACCTGGGATCAATAAAATAGATTGGAAATTTTCTAAAAAATGATTTGAATTTTTTGGTGACAAACAAGATAAAAAATGCTAATCTAGAAATCAAAAGTCCGCCGGTAGCTCGGCGGACCAAATGGAGCGCGTGATTACATTACAAAGATAGGAGGAAAACATATGAAAATCGTAGTGCTGGACGGATACACGGAGAACCCCGGTGACCTGAGCTGGGGGGAGCTGGAGAAGCTGGGTGAGCTGACGGTGTATGACCGGACACCCGTGGACGATGAGGAGGAGATCATCCGCCGCATTGGAGACGCGGAGCTGGTGTACACCAACAAGACCCCCATCTCCAAGCGGGTGATAGACGCCTGCCCCAGCATGAAAATGATCAGCATGCTGGCCACGGGGTATAATGTGGTGGACTATGTGTACGCCAAAGAGAAGGGGATCCCGGTCACCAATGTGCCCACCTACGGCACCGCCTCGGTGAGCCAGTACTCCATCGCCCTGCTGCTGGAGATCTGCCACCACATCGGCCATCACAGCGAGTCGGTCCACGCGGGCAACTGGGAGAAGTGCATCGACTGGTGCTACTGGGACTACCCCCTGATCGAGCTGGACGGCAAGACCATCGGCATCATCGGCTTTGGCCGCATCGGCCAGGCGGAGGGCCGCATCGCCAAGGCTCTGGGCATGAAGGTGCTGGCCTATGATGTGTATCCCAACGACTCCGGGCGGGCCATCGGGGAGTATGTCACCCTGGACGAGCTGTATGCCCAGGCGGATGTGATCTCCCTGCACTGCAACCTGACGCCGGAGAACACCGGGATGATCAACAAGGAGTCTATCGCCAAGATGAAGGACGGCGTGATCCTCATCAACAACGCCCGGGGCCAGCTGATCAACGAGCAGGATGTGGCCGACGCGCTGAACTCTGGGAAGATGGGGGCTGCCGGTCTGGACGTGGTGTACACCGAGCCCATCCGTGGGGACAACCCCCTGCTGAAGGCGAAGAACTGCATCATCACCCCCCACATCTCCTGGGCACCCAAGGAGAGCCGCCAGCGGATCATGGACTGCGCCGTGGCCAACGCCAAGGCCTATCTCGCCGGCGCCCCCATCAACGTGGTGAACAAGTAAGAAGAGCGGCCGGATAGACCGCCCGACGCTGCGGGAAGAGACAGCTTAGCTGCTATGCAATGCAATAACGAAAAGGGCCCGAATAGGGCCCTTTTTTTGTACCCAGAAGGAGGCGGACACATTTTACAGCGTATACAGGTGGTGAGGTGGGCGGCCGGGAGTAAACTGTAGTATTCTCATAGGTTTGGAGTTGTGCTATAATATAAGGAACAGAGCAGTCAATCATGGTTTGGCGGGGGATGAAAACATGGATGGGGACACTTTGATGTTTTTTGCTCAGCAGTCGGCGGCCATTCCGCTGTATGAGGCCCTTTTGGAGGCGGTGACCCGGGAATATCCGGACACAAAGATTAAGGTCCAGAAGTCCCAGATTTCCTTTTACAACCGGCATATGTTTGCCTGCGTGTCCTTCCTCCGGGTGAAAAAGAAGAGGGAGCTGCCCAATCCCTATCTCACTGTCACCTTGGGCCTGCCCTACCCGCTGACCTCTCCCCGCGTGGCAGTAAAAACAGAACCCTATCCGGGGAGATGGACGACGCACATCGTCATTGGCAGCCCAGAGAAAGTCGTCGCAGAGCTGCTCACATGGGTTGCGGAGGCCTATCAGTTTGCGGAAAATAAGTGAACCAAGCGGAACAGGAGGCAGAACACAATGGATTCCAACAAAACGTCTCATAAACGCCTTTACCTGAAATGGCCTTGGAATGTGCTTGTCTACATTCTTTTGGCGGTGGTATTTCGCATATTCGCCATCCCTCTTATCCTTCTTATCATGTGGTGGAACAAGAGGCAGCAGCCCGACGGCCCGGAGGAGGGCTTCTGCCTCCAGCGCACCCGGGGGCGGCTGAAAGAGCTGATCCTGGCCGCCCTTTTCGCGTTGGGCGGCGGTCTGGCCATCTGGTTCTTCGCGGTGGCTGAGACCATGCCCTATGAGGCGGAGCAGCTGAAGGAGGACCTGAGCTTCGGCTACTATCTGATCCCCGTGGCGGGGGCTGGGGCGATTCTGGTGGGACTCTTTTTGGCCTACCGGAGCCTGCGGGACGCCCTAGTCCCGGAGAAGAGCGCCCTGGCCCAGTCCATTCGGGACCAGCTCCCCTATCCTGACGAGGCGCCCCCGGTGAGGGAGCTCTTTGCTATGGTGGATCAGGACTTGAAACAAAATGGCCTGTGGTGTGGCAAGCTGGGCATTGGTAAGGAGTGGGTGCTGGGGGACGAGGTATCCTCCATCCCCCGCATCCGGGGCGTATTCAGCCGGTCGGAGCGGCACACCCGCCATGCCGGCAAGCGCACCCAGGTCACCTACATATACGAAATCTGGATCGTGGATAACCATCGGCAGCAGCAGGTCACCGCTCTGCGCAGCCAGAGGGAGCTGGACGACGCCATGGACTGCCTGCGGAGGCGGGTTCCCGCTGCGGTCTTTGGGACATACAACTCCAAGGAGTACAACGACCTGATTTACACCAAAGAGGAGGAACAGCAGTACGCCCAGGAGCGGGCCTACCGCCAGCGGGCGGCCCAGTATGAGGAACAAAACCGCCGGGAGCGGGAGAGCCAGGCCCAGAACCAGGTGCTCACCCTGCCCGACGGCTCGGTGACCTCCCGGATTACCCCAGAGGACCTGTGGCAGCTCCTCCTCCGCCC
>CALXGD010000125.1 GCA_944387745.1 uncultured Oscillospiraceae bacterium | reverse complement strand
GAGAGCAAAAAGCGCATCGACGAGCTGCACATGTACGACGTGCTCCGGGCAGACCGGTGCATTTCCGCAAACTCCCTGGAGGCCCGGGTGCCCTTCGGCGACCTGGACTTCGTGAAGTATGTGATGTCCGTGGATCCGGTGCTGAAGCTGAACACCTACGGTATGGGCAAGTACCTGCTGCGCCACGCCTTCGAGCAGGACCACCTGCTGCCGGATGCCATTCTCTGGCGACAAAAGGCGGCCTTTTCCGACGCGGTGGGCCACTCCATGGTGGACGACCTGAAGGCCTATGCGGAGGAAAAGTACACCGACAGAGAATTTGAGGCCCGCCGGAAGCAGTATGACTACTGCCCGCCCTTCACCAAGGAGAGCCTGCTGTACCGGGAGATTTTTGAGGCATACTACCCCGGACAGGCCCGGATGATCCGGGACTACTGGATGCCCAACCAATCCTGGGCAGGATGCGATGTCAGCGACCCGTCCGCCCGCGTCCTTTCCAACTACGGTCAGAGCGGAGTGTGAGGCCTGTGCCTACATCTCGTTTTGATAGATCACAAACATGCGATAGGAGGCTATGTGTCATGCGTGAGGAAAAGAAACTGCCGGAATTGTTTGGAAGTATGGTTTTTAATGAAGAAACCATGAAAGAACGTCTCTCCACCGCGTCTTACAGCACCTGGAAGAAGTGCGTGACCGAGGGAAGCACGCTGGATCTCTCCACAGCCAACGAGATTGCCGAGGCCATGAAGCAGTGGGCGGTAGAGAAAGGCGCCACCCATTTTACCCACTGGTTTCAGCCCATGACCGGCGTCACCGCTGAGAAGCACGACAGCTTTATTGCTCCGGCGGGCGGCGGCAGAATCATAATGGAGTTCTCTGGTAAGGAGCTGATCCGCGGTGAGCCGGACGCGTCCTCCTTCCCCTCCGGCGGCCTGCGGGCCACCTTTGAGGCCCGGGGCTACACCGCTTGGGATCCCACCTCCTTCGCCTTCATCAAGGAGGGCTCCCTGTGCATCCCCACCGTGTTCTGCTCCTACTCCGGGGAGGCCTTGGACAAAAAGACGCCCCTCCTGCGATCCATGGATGAGGTCAGCCGTCAGGCGGTGCGCATCCTGCGCCTGTTCGGCGACACGGAAACCAGGCGTGTTACCGCCCAGGTGGGACCGGAGCAGGAGTACTTCCTCATTGATAAAGCCCTCTATGAGAAGCGGGAGGACCTGCGGATGTGCGGCCGCACCCTATTTGGCGCCAAGCCACCCCGCAGCCAGGAGCTGGATGACCACTACTTTGGGGCCATTAAGCCCCGGGTGGCCGCCTACATGAAGGATCTGGACGAGACCCTCTGGGCCCTGGGAGTTCTCTCCAAGACCAAGCACAACGAGGTAGCTCCCTCCCAGCACGAGATGGCTCCCATCTATACCGACGCCAACTCCGCCTGCGACCAGAACCAACTGACCATGGAGATGATGAAGAAGGTGGCGGACCGCCACGGTCTGGTGTGCCTGCTCCATGAGAAACCCTTTGCCGGCGTCAACGGCTCCGGCAAGCACGACAACTGGTCCCTGGCCACCGACACAGGCAAAAACCTCTTCAAGCCCGGCTCCACCCCCAGCCAGAATGCCCAGTTCCTGCTGTTCCTGGCGGCTTTCATCAAGGGTGTGGACGAATATCAGGAATTTCTCCGGGCCACGGTGGCCTTTCCCGGAAACGACCACCGGCTGGGCGCCCAGGAGGCGCCGCCGGCTGTGGTCTCCATCTTCCTGGGGGATGAACTGAGCGCGGTGGTGGAGTCTATCATCCAGGGGACAGAGCATCAGGATTCCGGCAAGCGGACGCTGAAGGTGGGCGTGGATGTGCTGCCCGCCATCCCCCAGGACAACACCGACCGCAACCGCACCTCCCCCATGGCCTTTACCGGCAACAAGTTCGAGTTCCGTATGCTGGGCTCCTCCCAGTCCATCTCCGGGCCCAACATCACCCTGAACACCATCATGGCCGAGGAGCTGGAGCAGTTTGCCGATGAGCTGGAGACGTCCTCCGACTTTCAGGGGGATCTACAGAAGCTCATCCGCCGGGTGTTCACGGAGCATCAGCGGATCATCTTCAACGGCAACGGCTACGACGACGCCTGGCTGGAGGAGGCCAAGCGCCGTGGGCTCTCCAACCTGACCTCCACTGCGGACGCCCTGCCCATGTACACCGCCCCCAAGAACATGGAGCTGTTCATCAAGCACGGCATCTATACCAAGGAAGAGATCGAGGCCCGGGCGGAGATCCACATTGAGAACTACTCCGCCGTAGTCTCCATCGAGGCCAGGACCATGGCTGACATGATCCGCCGTCAGATTCTCCCAGCGGTCTCCTCCTTTTCAGGGGAGCTTTGCCGCCATGCCCTTACGAAAAAGGGGATGGGGGTGCCCTGCAAGTATGAGATAGACACGGCAGACAAAATCAGCCGTCTGGCCGATGAGCTGACAGCTTCCTGTGAAAAATTGGAGGCAGATCTGGCGGTTCTCCCCAAGGATTCCTCGGCGGCCATGGACTTCTGTCACAACACACTGCTTTCTGACATGGCAGCGGCCCGGAAGGCTGCCGATCAGCTGGAGACTCTGACCGCTGACGGCTGCTGGCCTTTCCCCACCTATGCCGAGCTGCTGTTCTCTGTCTGACATCACTCATGGCTTCTCTCCAGCCCCGCAGCATCACTCAGCGGGGCTGGGAGAGAAGCCATACGCCTTTGAGGGGAGGTAGTATCCTTGTCAATCCATGAGGAATGTGGGATTTTCGGGATCTGGGATCCCGCCGGGGACTGCGCCCGGACAGTTTATTACGGCCTGTTTGCTCTTCAGCACCGGGGCCAGGAGGCCTGCGGCATCGCGTCCATTCGGGACCGGGAGCTCTCTTTCAAGAAGGATGTGGGACTGGTCAGCGAGGTATTCCACCCAGATGACCTCCAGCGGCTGGACGGCACTCTGGCCATCGGCCACGTCCGCTACGGCACCACCGGAGGAAGCGGGCGGGAAAACGCACAGCCGCTGACCCTGAACTATGTGAAAGGCACGCTGGCGGTGGCACACAACGGAAACTTAACAGGCGCCAAGGCCCTGCGCACCTCCTTTGAGTACCGGGGGGCGATCTTTCAGACCACTACGGACTCAGAGCTCATCGCCTACGCCATTGCTCAAGAGCGTCTGCGCTGCAGCTCCGCTGAGGAGGCGGTATGCCGGGCGATTTCTGCATTACATGGGGCTTTCTCCATCCTGGTCATGTCGCCCCGAAAACTGATTGCGGCACGGGACCCCTGGGGCTTCCGGCCGCTGTGTATGGGGCGCAGGGGAGACGCAATCCTGTTTGCCTCTGAGACCTGCGCCCTGAGTACCGTTGGCGCGGAGTTTATCCGGGAGCTAGAGCCCGGAGAGGTGGTCGTGGTGGAAGAAGGCTCCGTTTCCTCCCTGCGGGAGAACTGCGGCAAAGGCCCGGGACACATGTGCATCTTTGAGTACATCTACTTTGCACGCCCGGACTCCGTGGTCTGCGGCCAGTCGGTCCACGAAGCCAGGCGGAATGCCGGGCGGATCCTGGCCAGGGAGAGCCCTGTGGAGGCGGATGTGGTTATCGGCGTCCCGGACTCCGGACTGGACGCCGCTATGGGATATGCCGAGGAGTCCGGGCTCCCTTATGGCATCGGCCTTGTGAAGAACCGGTATATCGGGCGCACTTTCATCACGCCCGGACAGAAGAGCCGGGAGCAGGCGGTACGTATCAAACTGGGACCGCTGAAGGACTGTGTAGAGGGCAAGCGTCTGGTACTCATTGATGATTCCATCGTCCGTGGAACCACCTCACGGCAAATTGTCTCTCTTTTGCGGGAGGCGGGGGCCAGGGAGATCCACGTGCGCTCCTCCGCGCCGCCCTTCATTGCGCCCTGCTACTTCGGTACAGACATCCCAGATCAGAAGGAATTGATTGCCTGTCGCCACTCAGTGGAAGAGATCCGGTCACTGATCGGGGCAGACAGCCTGGCGTACCTGAGTTTGGAAGGGCTTGGGAGCATCGCGCCGAATGCCCGCTGCGGCTTCTGCGACGGCTGCTTCACCGGCCAATATCCGATCTCCGTGCCGGGAGCCGGCGGAACAGCAGATACACTAGCATACAGCGAGTAGCCCGGAATTGAACAGGAAACATCAATGACAGGTCGAATTTGAAATGTTGAAATGGGGGACTGAAGCATGGCAAAGTATATTTTCGTGACAGGCGGTGTGGTGTCCGGCCTGGGAAAGGGGATCGCGGCGGCCTCCCTGGGCCGGCTGCTGAAGGCCCGGGGGCTGAAGGTGGCGCTGCAGAAGTTTGACCCCTATCTGAACCTGGATCCCGGCACCATGAACCCCTACCAGCACGGGGAGGTATTTGTCACCGAGGCTGGTGCGGAGACCGATTTGGATCTGGGCCACTACGAGCGCTTCACCGACGAAAATCTGACGGTGGACTCCTCAGTCACCTCCGGAAAGATCTACTGGTCCGTCCTCAGCCGGGAGCGGGCCGGGGACTTCCTGGGCGGCACAGTTCAGGTGATCCCACACATTACCACTGAGATCAAGGAGCGCGTCTACCGGGTGGGCCGCAGGGAGGGGGTGGATATCGTCATCACTGAGATCGGCGGCACTGTGGGCGACATTGAATCCCAGCCCTTTCTGGAGGCCATCCGTCAGATAGCCTCCGAGGTAGGGAGACAGAACGTGCTCTATCTTCACGTCTCCTTGATTGTCTCCATTCCCGGCACTGGGGAGCTAAAGAGCAAGCCCACTCAGCACTCGGTGAAGGAGCTGCTGGGTCTGGGCATCCAACCTGATGTGATCCTCTGCCGCTGTGACGGGCCGGTGCCCGGAGAGGTGCGGGACAAAATCGCCCTGTTCTGCAACGTGCTCCCGGAGCGGGTCATCCCTAACCAGACCGCCTCCATCCTCTACGAGGTGCCCCTACTGCTGGAGGAGGCGGGACTGGCCAGGGCCGTCTGCGGGGTCCTGGCCCTGGCGAACCGGGAGCCTGACCTGGCAGACTGGCGGGCCGTGGTGGAGCGGGCTAAGCATCCGAAGGGTCGAGTAAAGATCGCCCTGGTGGGAAAGTATGTGGCCCTCCATGACGCCTACCTCTCGGTGGTGGAGGCGCTGACCCACGGCGGCATTGAAAACGGGGTGCGGGTAGACATTTGCTGGGTGGACTCCGAGGGGCTCAATGATGGAAACGCCGCACAGCTGCTGACTGGATGCGCGGGAGTTATCGTGCCCGGCGGCTTTGGGAGCCGAGGGATCGCGGGGATGATTTCTGCTATCCGCTGGGCCCGTGAGAATCAGGTGCCCTATTTCGGTATCTGCCTGGGGATGCAGATGGCAGTGGTGGAGTTCGCCCGACATGTAGCCGGTTTGGTTGACGCCCACTCCAGTGAGCTCTCTGCCACTACCCACCCGGTCATTGACCTCATGCCCGATCAGCGGGACAAAACGGGCAAAGGCGGAACCATGCGCCTGGGGTCCTATCCCTGCCATATCACAGGGCGTGACACAAAGGCGTTTCAAGCCTACGGCGTGGAGGACATCTCTGAGCGCCACCGCCACCGCTACGAGTTCAACAACGACTTCCGCACCCGGCTGGCAGAGAAGGGGCTAATTCTCTCCGGCCTTTCCCCGGACGGGCAGCTGGTGGAGATGGTAGAGCTGCCAAACCACCCCTGGTTCGTGGGGGTCCAGTTCCATCCAGAATTCAAGTCCCGGCCCAATCAGGCGCACCCTCTGTTTCGGGAGTTTATCAAGGCGGCTCGCGCACATCAGGAACAAACGATATAAATGAAGGAGGTTTTGCCTTCCAATGAGGTCGAGTCCAATTCCCCGCCCTCCGGCGGAGCAAAGCTTTCTGACCTAGAACCTGAAGAGTTCTATTTTAACTGAAAATTTGAGTATATGTTAGAAAGACTTCATCTCAGGTCAAGCAGAAAAATAAAACCCTTGAAGCCATTGAGCTTCAAGGGTTTTATTCTCTCTACTCCACCCCAGTTTTTCCGGTTCTAGGTCGGAGTTTGGGTCAGCTATTGTCAATCACCGGACTTCCACTGGAACACATAGCTCATAATAAAGGCCACAACAGCGGTGAGAGCACACATAACACACACCGGCACCTCCAGGTTGTCGGAGGCCCAGAGGGCCAGAGCGCCGTTGGTGGTCACCACCGCGGCCGCCTGGAGGACCACATAGCCCAGAGCCAGGAGCAGGGCGGCGCACAGACAGATGAGGAACAACGCGTTCAAAATCTTTTTCATCTCGTTACCCTCCAATG
>CALXGD010000124.1 GCA_944387745.1 uncultured Oscillospiraceae bacterium | reverse complement strand
GAGAGTCGGTGAAGTAGGCGGGGACAGTGATCACCGCCTCGGTGACCTTCTCGCCCAGGTAGGCCTCGGCGTCGGTTTTCAGCTTCTGCAGAATCATAGCGCTGATCTCCTGGGGGGTGTACTTCTTACCGTCGATATTCACCTTGTAGTCGGAGCCCATCTCGCGCTTAATGGAGATGACGGTGCGGTCGGGGTTGGTGATAGCCTGGCGCTTGGCCACCTGGCCCACCATGCGCTCGCCGTCCTTGGAGAAGGCCACCACAGACGGGGTGGTGCGGTTGCCCTCCGCGTTGGGGATGACCACCGGTTCGCCGCCCTCCATGACGGCCACACAGCTATTTGTTGTACCTAAGTCGATACCAATAATCTTAGACATAATCGTTTTCCTCCAATATGAATGAATTTTTATATTTGAACCAATTAAATGGGAAGCAGTGACAGAAAATAGAACATGAAAGAAAAGGCGAACAGCAGACAGGCGGTAAAAAACAGCCCCAAGCTCAGGGGATTCAGGCGCCGTGTGCAGCTGTGCTTCACGGAATGGGAAACTCTGTGCTTCATGTCAGCCTCCTCTGCGGAAAATTCAAATCAGTTGGCCACTTTCACCATGGCAAAGCGGATCACCTTGTCCCCCAGCTTAAAGCCGGCTTGGAATACCTCCGCCACGATGTTCTCCCCCAAGCTCTCGTCCTCCACGTGCATTACCGCATTGTGAAGGGCGGGGTCAAAGGGCCTGCCCAGGGCCTCGATCTCGATGATACCCAGCTTCTCCAGCACGGACTTGAGCTGGTTCATGGTCATCTCCACGCCCTTCTTATAGGCCTCGTCAGCGGTCTCCTGCTTCAGGGCCCGCTCCAGATTGTCGTACACCGGAAGGAACGCCGCGGCGGTGTCCGCCTTGGCCTCGCTCCAGGTGGACTCCTTCTCCTTGGCAGTGCGCCGGCGGTAGTTGTCGTACTCGGCAGCCAGGCGGAGAAATTTATCCTCCTGCTGGGCCACCTGGTTTTTTAGGGACTCCAGCTCAGTCATCAGTGGGTCCTGGGCCTCGCCCTGCTCCTCCTTGGAGGCCTCCGTCTCCGGGATCTGAGTCTTGACCTCCTCCTGAGGCGCACCGGCCTTGGGCTCTCCCTCCAGCTGGGTCTGTTGGGCTTCTGCCTGCTCCGGCGTCCCCTCCGGCTTCTTATCTTTTTTGCTCATAGACTAACGTTCCTCCTATTTGTTCTCCGAACCGCCGTCCGGCTCCTCCCCTGGGGGGAGCTCCCCCTTGCCGAACATCCGGGTGAGGCTGTCGGCAAAGTAGGACAGGCGGGCAGTAACTTTGGCGTAATCCATCCGCGTGGGACCCACCACCCCGATGACGCCCCGCATATTGTCTCCAATGTCATAGCTGGCCATGACCACGCTGGTGTCCTTCAGGGCCTCGTTCACGTTCTCCGGTCCGATGAGGATATTCACATTCTGGCCACTCTCCATGGGGACCGGAAGCTTGGCGGCATCATTCTCCTCCGCCAGATAGTTCATCAGGGGCTTGGCCTTGTCCAGGCTCCTATACTCCGGGTGCTCCAGCAGGTGGGTGATGCCCAGAGTGTGGACGTTCTGGCTGGTCTGGCCGCTCAGGACATCCATGGCGAACTGGACCACAAGGGAGATGAGCTGAAATGCCCCGGGGGCGGAGCGGGTCTCCATCTTGTCCAGGGCCTCCTCCATCTCCTCCAGGGTCAGGCCCACAAAGGAGTTGTTAAGCACAGTGGACAGCAGCTGAAGCTGTGGGTCAGAGACCTCATCCGGCATACGGATGATCTTGTTCTTTACCACGCTGTTGTCGGTCATCACCACGGCGATAAAGGCGTTTTCCTCCACCATCAGCAGGTCGTACCGCTTCACTGTCACCCGCTTCTTGGGGGCGGCGGCGGTGAACACTGGGTAGTCGCTGATCTGGGAGAGCACCTTGCCCGCCCGGTCGATGACCCGGTCCAGCTCCTCCATCCGCAGGTTCAGCGCGTCGTTGATGCGCTGGGTCTCCTGCATGGTGAGCCGGTGCTCGCCCATGAGCTCATTCACGTACAGCCGGTAGCCCATAGGAGACGGGATTCGTCCAGCCGAGGTGTGGGGCTGTTCCAGATAGCCCATCTCGGTCAGGTCGGCCATCTCGTTGCGGATGGTGGCAGAGGAGATGTCCAGCCCAGCCTGCTCCGCCACAGCCTTGGACCCCACCGGCTCGGCAGTGGCGATATAAATTTCCACAATAGCCCGCAGGATGCGCTTCTTCCGGTTCGTCAGCTCCATGCCCTCACCTCCCAAGCTGTTCTCAATGTTTTAGCACTCATTATCCTCGAGTGCTAAATATAATGTACCACCCGCCTCTCCGATTGTCAATAGGCACTTTATGAATTTATTTTAAACAAATAAACGAAAAATACGCCCGGCCTCTCTTTGCAGAGAGCCAGGCGTATTGCTAATTTTTCTCCCGCCGCCAAATTGAGCCCCAAAACGGCGCCATTTCTCCAACCCGTCTCCACGGCGGAGCAGGCAAGCGCAGCTGCTTGGAGAGGTCAGGGCAGCTCCACCGTCAGGCCGCCGGTCAGGGGGATCAGCCGCTCCCCCAGCGCTTCTTTTAAAATAGACAGAGCGGCCTCCCCGGTGCAGTGACCGGTGTACACCTGCTCCACCCCCTCCTCTCGGAGGGCGGCCGCCACCGCCCGCACATAGTCCGGCGGGCAGTTCATGCCGCTGGGAGCCCTTTGGCTGAACATGTGCAGACCCCCCGCCACCGCATAGACCGGCTGGCGCAGCTGCTCCTTCACGCCGCGGACAATGTTCACAATTCCCCCGTGGGAGCAGGAGTTGAACACCGTCAGTCCTCGCTCCCCCTCCAGCACCAGGGACTGCTCATGGGAGAAATCATCCGGAATAAACTGGTCCTGTCCCAGCTTCTTCAGCAGATTAGTCTCCCGGCTGGCAAAGGGGCCCCCATGGACCGTCTCCGGCACCAGCCAGGCCCCCTCCCACAGGGGGTACAGGCCCTCCTGACACAGGAAGCGGTCCCGGTTTCCCTCCCAGATCTCTCGATGGACGCCGATGTACCGCGGCTCTCCAAGGGAGGTGGAAAAATAGGCCCCGCCTGCTCCGGGCCGCGCATACACCTTGGCGGTGGAGTTTATCGCAAAAAACCGGCGCAGGCCGTCGGCGTGGTCATAGTGTCCGTGGGAGAGGACTGCCAGCTCCACTTGGCGCAGATCAATGCCCAGCATCTCCGCATTGTCCGCGAACTTTCCGGATGCCCCCGCATCCAGCAGCAGCCTGTGCCCCCGGTGCTCCACATACAGAGACAGGCCGTGCTCCGCCGCCAGGCCGCTCCCCTCCGGAGCGGTGTTTTCCATCAAAACTGTGAATTTCATGCGCCTTCTCTCCCTTCCAAAATTTCGTGGAACAAAGGGGCCTCCCTGTGTTCCAGTGTTTCTCCGTCACGACAGACTGGTAAACAGCTGCTCCTGGGCGGCCTTCAGGCCCTCAGCCAAGGCCTCCACATCCTCCTCCGCGGTCTCCCGGGAAAAGCTGATGCGCAGCACCCCATCCAGCTCTCTCTTGGGCAGCTTCAGGGCGGCATACACGTGGCTGGGCTTGCCCTTGTGACAGGCGGAGCCGGAGGACAGGCAGATCCCCCGGTCGCTTAAAAACCGGACCACCACCTCGCTCTTATAGCCTGGGAGGGTAACCGCCAAAATATGGGGGGCAGTCCCGGCTCCCACCCGCTTGAGTCCTGGCACCGCCGCCGTCAGACGGGCCAGCGTCTCCTCCTTCCGGCGGGACATGCGGGCGGTGTCCTCCCCCATAGTCCTCTTCCCCTCCTCCACCGCCGCGGCGAAGGCGGCGATCTGGGGGGTGGCCTCCGTGCCAGAGCGCAGGCCGCCCTCCTGGCCACCCCCCAGGATGAGGGGCGGGAGCTTTACGCCTCTACGGATGTACAGGGCTCCGATTCCCTTGGGGGCATGGATCTTATGGCCGCTGATTGCCAGCAGGTCCACCCCCAATTCTCCAGGCGTAAAAGGAATTTTCAGAAAGCCCTGGACTGCATCGCAGTGAAACAGCGCCTTCGTCTTTTCGTGGACCAGTCGGGCCGCCTGGGCCACAGGGAGCACGGTCCCCAGCTCATTGTTCACCAGCATCATGGACACCAGCACCGTATCTGGCCGCAGCGCCCGCTCCAAGTCCTCCAGGGAGATATTCCCCTCCCGGTCCGGTCGGAGGTAGGTCACCTCCCATCCCTGGCGCTCCAGGGCTTTGCAGGGCTCCAGCACAGCGGCGTGCTCATAGGCGGTGGTAACAATGTGCTTTCCCGTATGCCGGCCCAGCTCCACAGCCCCGCGAATGGCCCAGTTGTCCCCCTCTGTGCCGCAGGAGGTAAAAACGATCTCCTCCGGCCGGCAGCCCAGTCCATCGGCCACTCGAGCGCGGTCCTCCTTCACCCGCTCCGCAGCCTGGGTCCCCAGGGCATATCGGGCGGAGGGATTGCCCCACCCCTGCGTCATGGCCTCTTTTGCCGCCCGGACAGCGGCCGGACATACCGGCGTGGTGGCCGCGTTGTCAAAATAGTGGATCATGTTCCCGATTCCTCTCAAAACAATGTGGTGCGGGCAGCCTGCCCCTGTTCCTTCATTGTATGCGTCCCTTTGAGGAAAGTCAAGGCGGTTCCCTCATGCCTTGTCAACGGCCCCGGAACTGGCTATAATGGAATGGACCCGTACCGCCCGCGGCCGGAGCGCGCAGATTTTCACGCCCTGCTCTGGCGTAAGCAGGCAGTCTGTGCTATAATTTTGCTGTTAAAGGTCATTCAGCCGGCCTTGCAGAAGGAGGAACCGCTCTTGAAGCATCCAATTTGCTATGTGGTGGGGGCCATGCCCCTGTCCTGGGCTCTCTGCCCCCATCCCGGCACCCAGGATCTTTTGATCGCCGCCGACAAGGGGTACGAGGCTCTGGAGGCCTACGGTGTTCCTCCAGACCTGGTGGTGGGCGACTTTGACTCCCTCGGGCATCGGCCCAACCACCCCAATGTGGTGCAGCTCCCCTCGGCGAAGGACGACACAGATATGGTGTACGCCCTGCGGGAGGGGCTCCAGAGGGGCTTCCGCCGCTTCGTTCTCCTGGGTGGAGTGGGGGGACGGCTGGAGCATACCCTCGCAAACCTACAGGCGCTGGCCTGGCTCACCACCCAGGGGGCCCGGGGCGTCCTGGCAGGGGACGGGACAGTGGCCACCGTCCTCCACAGTGAGCGCATGACCTTTCCCGCCGGTCTCACTGGCTTCTGGTCCGCCTTCTGCCTCAGCGGAAAGGCAGAGGGCGTCACGCTCCGCAACCTTAAGTATGAGCTTACCGACTACACCCTCACCGCTGACTTTCCCCTGGGGGTCAGCAATGAATTTTTGGAGCAGCCGGCCCAGGTATCCGTCCGGAGCGGCACTCTGCTGACCCTCTGGCGGGAACAGGGGGACTTTTACCACCTGCTGCCCCAGCTGTGGGATCGGGAGCCTATGGCATAGCCGCCCCGCTCTCCCCTCTCAGCGCTCTCTCCGAGGCGGCGCGGATGCCCCCTCAGACTCAGAAGCTCGAAGCCACGTGTCTCTATGTTAGGACGCACCCGCTCCGCCGGACAGGAGCGGCGGGGAGAACATACACAAAGGAAAACTACTTCAATTTTAAGGAGAATAAATGATATGGATCACAATATAAAGGCTCTGGTGCTGGCCGCCGGCAAGGGCACCCGCCTACAGACGGAGGGCATCGATCTGCCCAAGGTGATGCGCCTGGCAGATGGGAAGCCACTGCTCCACTACGTCCTGTCCGCCCTAGACTTTCTTCCCCCGAAGGACGTAATCCTGGTGGTGGGTTGGAAAAAGGAGGCTGTGCTGGACGCCTACCCCCAATACCCCCACGCCGTCCAGGCGGAGCAGCACGGCACCGGTCACGCAGTCCAGTGCGCCGCCCCCCTACTGGAGGGGTTTGACGGCCACGTGATCATCTGCTGCGGGGATGCCCCCCTGATGAGGCGGGAGACCTTCCAGGCCCTAGTGGACACCCACCTGCGAGAGGGCAACGCCTGCACCCTGCTCTCTGCCGTCCTCCCCGAGGGGGGCAACTACGGGAGGATTCTCCGTAAGCAGGACGGAACCTTCCGGGCCATTGTAGAGGACAAGGACTGCACCCCGGAGCAGAAGCAGGTCCACGAGGTGAATACAGGCACCTATGTGTTCCACACCCCCGAGCTGCTAGCCGCCCTGGGACAGCTGCGCGATGACAACGCCCAGAGGGAGCTCTACCTCACCGACACCCCCGCCCTCATCAAGGCCGCCGGAGGCCGGGTGGGGCTGTGCGACACCTGCTCTCCCCAGGAGATGCTGGGGGTCAACACAATAGAGCAGCTTCAGGAAGTGGAAGCCCTTCTGCGGAAAGGCGGGGACGGCTGTGGCTGAGAGTGAAAATGATCTGAGGCTGGCCGTGCTCATCGATGCGGACAACGCCTCCCGCACCGCTATGAAGGATGTGATGGCCGAGGTAGCTGTATACGGCACCCCCACCATCAAGCGCATCTACGGAGACTGGACCAACCCCAGCATGGCCTCCTGGAAGTCTATTCTGCTGGAGTGCGCCCTTACTCCTTTCCAGCAGTACGGCTATACCACCGGCAAAAACTCCACCGACTCCGCCATGATTATTGACGCCATGGACATCCTGTACTCCGGAAACTGCGACGGCTTTGTGCTGGTGTCCAGCGACTCCGACTTCACCCGCCTGGCCATCCGTCTGCGGGAGGCTGGGAAGAAGGTCTACGGCATCGGGGAGAAGAAAACTCCGCAGCCCTTTATTGTGGCCTGCGATAAGTTCGTCTATATCGAAGTCATCCGTGCCAAGCAGTCAGCGGACCAGCAGGGCAAGGAGGAACCTACCAAATCGGACGCCAAGCCCCAGAAGGCCACCTCCAAAAAGGAGGCCGACAAGAAGGGCGCCGGTTCCTCCTCTGGGATCCCCAAGGGCATTGAAAAGCTGATCGCAGAGTCGGTGGAGGACGTGTGCGGAGAGGACGGCTATGCCCACATGGGTCAGCTGGGCAATTTGCTGCTGAAGAAGCGGCCCGACTTCGACCCCCGGAACTACGGATTTTCCAAGCTCTCCAAACTGATTAAGGCTTTGGACCGCTTCGAGTGCAAGACCAAGGGGGCTGCCAAGACAGAGTATTTTATACGGGACACCCAGCGGGACAAGGAGTGAGGAATTCCTCTTGTTTTTTCTCCTGCCGTATGTTATACTGTGTACTCCAACAGGGGAAACGGCTGGAAAGGAGGTGTCTGTCACGGGCGAGGGCATCAAAATCGTGGCCAAAAACAGCAAGGCCCACCACGACTATTTCATTGAAGAGAAATATGAGGCCGGCATTGAATTGGCAGGCACCGAGGTGAAGTCCATCCGTCTGGGACATGTAAACCTGAAGGACTCCTTCTGCATCGTAAAAGACGGGCAGATGGCCGTGGTCGGGATGCACATCAGCCCCTACGAGAAGGGCAATATCTTCAACAAGGATCCCCTGCGGCAGCGCCGGCTGCTCATGCATAAGCGGGAAATTCTCCGGCTCTTTGCCCGCATCAAGCAGGACGGCTACTCCCTCATTCCGCTGTCTATCTACTTCCGGGGGCCCCGGGTCAAGCTGGAAATTGGCCTGGCCAAGGGCAAAAAGCTCTATGACAAGCGGGAGTCGGCCGCCCGAAAGGACGCCAAGCGGGAGATGGACCGAACCATGAAGTCCCGGAACCGGTATTAAAAATCACCCACAGGTGAGCAACCTCCCCTGTGGAATTGTTAAAGTGAAAAGGAGTGTTTTCCATGGCTCAGAATCCCATCATCACCATCGAGATGGAGGATGGCGGCGTTATGAAGGCGGAGCTGTACCCCGATGTTGCTCCGAATACGGTGAACAATTTTATCCACCTGATCCAGAAGGGTTTCTATGACGGGCTGATCTTCCACCGGGTCATTCCTGGCTTTATGATCCAGGGCGGCTGTCCCGACGGCAATGGCATGGGCGGCCCTGGCTACTCCATCAAGGGGGAGTTTACTGGCAACGGCTTTACAAACAACCTGGTTCACGACCGGGGCGTACTGTCTATGGCTCGGGCCATGGACCCCAATTCCGCCGGCAGTCAGTTCTTCATCATGGTGGAGAAAGCCCCCCATCTGGACGGCCAGTACGCCTCTTTTGGCAAGGTCATCGAGGGCATGGAGGTGGCCGACGCCATTGTCTCCGCCAAGCGGGACTGGCACGACAAGCCCCGCCAGCCCCAGCGCATGAAAAAAGTGACCGTGGACACCTTCGGCGTAGACTACCCCGAGCCGGAGAAGGTCTGATTTTTCCCAAGTAAGCGTCTCCCGTACCGGCGCACATGGGGCGCGCCGGTACGGTTCCAACGCTTCGTTTTTCCTAGAACCAGGACAGTTTTCTCCCAAACGGCGGCGAAGCCGCCGCCCCAAACCGAAGCCCAGCGTAAGCGGGTTCGGTTTGGAGAGGAGGAGCAAGGGAGCGAGCGCAGTTTTCGCCGCCAGGCGGAAACGGAGCTGAGCGGACTTTGCGACGACGAGGGGGCGTACCGGTTTCGACGGGGACACGGAAGTGGGAATAGCGGGCGGTGGCGCCTGGCCACCTTAAAACGGGCACTTCTTTATAAATT
>CALXGD010000123.1 GCA_944387745.1 uncultured Oscillospiraceae bacterium | reverse complement strand
CGACATCAACGAGGAGATGAAGATGGCCGCCGCTCAGGCTCTGGCCGACCTGATCTCCGACCAGGAGCTCAACGAGGACTACATCATCCCCGCCGCCTTTGACCAGCGGGTGGGACCCGCCGTGGCCCAGGCCGTGGCCTAGGCCGCCCGGCGTACCGGCGTGGCGAGAGTTTAATATTGTGAAATAATTACAAAGAGAAGAGGCTCTCCGTTAAATTGCAGAGAGCCTCTTCTCTATTCATTTTGGTTATCTTTTTTACTGCTGAAATAATCTGCTAAGCTGTATAAAATTTTAACTTCACGCTCATTAAAACCAGATAGATTCAATTGGCTTGAAGTGTCCAAACCAAGAATATAATCAGATGTGACATGAAAAATTTTTGCTAATTCAATAATATACACCGCAGTAGGAGCAGAGAGACCACTTTCCCACGCGTTGACGGAAGAGCGAGTTACTGAAAGCCGCCGTGCCAATTCTGATTGAGAGTATCCAGTTTTTTCACGCAAAGAGCGAATGGTATCTCCTATCATTGTAATCACTCCTTGCGTTCATTTTACCTAGCAATATATGATAATAAATTATCATTAACTGTATATTATTATTGACAAGCGAAGAAACTTGTGCAATAATTTAAGAAAAAATAGGAGGGGTTCATATGGGGCTGAATTCTTATGGAGTAGACGAGTCTGGACATGGACTTTGCTGCGTATGCCGAAAGAAGAAAAGTTTTTCAGAGTTAGAGACATGTACGGAATGTGAGCGTTTGGTTTGCCACGATTGTTCTTCCTATCAGCGACAGTTTCCCTTTGGCTATATTTGCAAACGATGTCAAGAAAAGCGGAAAAAGTCATAATAAATAAAAAGGAAGTGATTGCTTTATGGGATTTTGGGATACAGCGAAAAAGGTCGGGAAAAGTTTTGTGGACTATGAACGTGAGGAGATCAGGAAACAGGTCGGAGCAGTTCAGAAACAGCAAGAGCGGAATGAAGCGGAGATTCAGCGGTATCGAGAGAGATTTGAGAGGTATGACAGTCAAAAGCTGAGAGAAATTGGGCGACAGTCGTCGTCACCGTTGCAAAAGATGGCAATTAAACAAATTCTTATTGACCGCGGTGAGATGTAATCATTTTGAACTCTTGACAATCCCCCAAAACTGTGTTACAGTTCCCTTACTGCGAGGAAAAGGATTTGTAGCAGAGCATATCCCTGCCCAGAGAGCCCCCGGCCGGTGAAAGGGGGAGAGGGAGGCCCTGTGAAGTTACCCCTTGGAGCAGCCGCCTGAACAGCCGGGAAAGAGGCCCAGTAGGGGACAGGCCGGGTTTCGCCCGTTACCGCGTGGGAGTTTTTGTGAACTCCGTGAGGCGCGCCCCGCGAGGGGCGGGCGAACCAGAGGTGGTACCGCGTTTGTGTCAAATGCCCTCTGTCCGGGAGACCGGGCGGAGGGCTTTCTGCATGGAGCGCGGGAAAACCGGCAGTCAGCGCAGATGGAGCGAGGAGAGAGAGCATGACCAAGCAGCAGCGGCTGGGGGTGCTGTACGTCTTTCTGGCGGCGGTGCTCTACAGCATCGGGGGGCTTTGCATCAAGGTGATCCCCTGGAACGGAGTTTCCATCAACGGCGGGCGCACCGCCATCGCCCTGGTGGTCATCGGGGCGTTTCTGGCGGTCACCAATCATCCCCCCAGGCTGAACCGCTGGGTGTTTCTGGGGGCCCTGTGCGTGTTCGGCACCAACATCCTCTATGCGGTGGCCAACAAGCTCACCACGGCGGCCAACACCATCGTCCTCCAGTTTACCGCCCCCATTTTCGTCATTGTGTTCTCCCTGCTGTTCTGGCACAAGCGGCCCCGGAGGCTGGACCTGACCGCCTGCGCGGTGGTGTTCGGCGGGGTGCTGTTCTTCTTCGTGGACAGCCTGGAGATGGGGGGCGGACTGGGCAACCTGCTGGCCCTTTTGTCCGGGGTGTCCTACGCCGGAGTGTTCCTGATGAACGATATGCCCGACAGCGACGCCCTGTCCTCGGTGTTCTGGGGGGAGGTGCTCTCCTCGGTGACCGGTCTGCCCTTCCTGTTTCAGGAGACGGAGTTTCCCACCACGGCCATCGTCAGTCTGGTGGTGCTGGGGGTGTTCCAGGTGGCCCTGGCGTATATCCTCCTGGCCATCGGCCTGAAGACCACCCCGCCGGTGATGGCCAGCCTGGTCTCTGGCATTGAGCCGGTGCTCAACCCCATCCTGGTGGCCGTTTTTTACGGCGAGACGATGGGCCCCTTCGCCCTCATCGGCGCGGCGGTGGTCGTCGTGGGCGTGGTGGGGTACAATGTGATCCAGGCCCGGCAGACAGCCAAAGCAAATGGATAAGCCCCCCCTTGTCAAAGGGGGGGAGGGCTGCGAAGCGGCGGGGGGATTTCGCCGTCAGAGAAGCCTAAAATAAAATCAACAAAGGAGTAAGATCGATGACCTGTTACGAAGAACTGAAAGCCCGCGGGCTGATTGCCCAGGTGACCAACGAGGAGGAGATCTCCAAAATGGTGAATGCGGGGAAGGCCGTGTTTTACATCGGCTTTGACCCTACTGCCGACTCCCTCCACGTGGGCCACTTCATGGCCCTGTGCCTGATGAAGCGCCTGCAGATGGCGGGCAATAAGCCGGTGGCCCTCATCGGCGGCGGCACCGGCTATATCGGCGACCCCTCCGGCCGCACTGACATGCGGAGCATGATGACCCCCGAGACCATCCAGCACAACTGCGACTGCTTCAAGAAGCAGATGGAGCGCTTCATAGAGTTCGGCCCCGGCAAGGCCCAGATGGTAAACAACGCCGACTGGCTGCTCAAGCTCAACTATGTGGAGGTTCTGCGGGAGGTTGGCGCCTGCTTCTCGGTGAACAACATGCTGCGGGCCGAGTGCTACAAGCAGCGCATGGAGAAGGGGCTCTCCTTCCTGGAGTTCAACTACATGATCATGCAGTCCTACGACTTCTACTACCTCTTCCAGCACTACGGGTGCAACATGCAGTTCGGCGGGGACGACCAGTGGAGCAATATGCTGGGCGGCACCGAGCTCATCCGCCGCAAGCTGGGCAAGGACGCCCACGCCATGACCATCACCCTGCTGCTCAACTCCGAGGGCAAGAAGATGGGGAAGACCCAGTCGGGGGCCGTGTGGCTGGACCCCGCCAAGACCTCTCCCTACGACTTCTACCAGTACTGGCGCAACGTGGGGGACGCCGACGTGCTCAAGTGCCTGCGGATGCTCACCTTCCTGCCCCTGGAGCAGATTGACGAGATGGACAAGTGGGAGGGCGCCCAGCTCAATACAGCCAAAGAGATCCTTGCCTTTGAACTGACCAAGCTGGTGCACGGGGAGGAGGAGGCCCGGAAGGCCCAGGACGCCGCCCGCGCCCTCTTTGCCCAGGGAGGGGATAAGTCCAACGTCCCCTCCACCACCCTGAGCGCCGCCGATCTGGGCGGGGAGCCCATCGCCCTGCTGGATCTGATGGTCAAGTGCGGCCTTACCCCCTCCCGCTCCGAGGCCCGCCGGCTGGTGCAGCAGGGCGGCGTGGAGGTGGACGGGGAGAAGGTCACCGATATTGCCGCCACCATTCCTGCCCAGGCTCTGGAGGGCGAGGGCGTCATGATTAAGAAGGGGAAAAAGGTGTTCCACCGGGCCCGTCTGGGTTAATCAAAGAGATACCGCAGGGGACGGAAATTGACCCGATTCCGGTTGCGCGTACCGGCCCGGAGTGATACAATTTCATCAGACAAGGAGAGGGGGGCGGCTCGGTGCAGGATTCCAACGACAACCCAAAGAAAAGGAAATGGTATATTCTGGACTGGAATGCAATCTCTTTGCTCCTGGTTTTGCTGATTGCCATTTTGTTCTATGTGGGGCTGACCAACTTTAATGTGATCAGTGCGGGCATCCGTGTGTTTATGGGGGTGGCCTCTCCCTTTATTGCCGGCTTCGCCATCGCCTATCTCCTCAATACCCCTATGTGCTTTTTTGAGCGCAAGCTGTTCTTCCGGTTTAAGCATAAACGCGGTCTGTCCATTCTGACGGTCTATCTCGCTGCGCTGGCTGTGGTGGCAATTCTGCTCAATCTGATTATCCCCCAGGTGGTACAGAGCGTTACGGATTTGGCCAATAACATTGACTACTATCTGCGGGGTCTGAATGAGCTGGTGCTTAAGTTGACCGAGAGCTTTAATCTGGAGGGTGAGGGCGTCAGCGACGCCCTGGGCAGCTACCAGGATTTAATGAAGCGGTTTACCAGCATCACCTCTGAGGCTCTGCCCAAGATCCTGGACTCCGTGGTTGCTGTGGGCAACGGTGTGGTCGCCGGCGTTACCGCGATTATCTCCTCCATTTACATGCTGGCGGGGAAGGGACGGCTGGTGCCCCAGCTGAAGAAGATGCTGTACGCAGTGCTGCCCAAACGGAAAGCGGATCAGTTTCTGGAGATTTGCAGCCATGCAAACCAGGTCTTTGTGGGCTTTATCAACGGCAAGCTCATCGACAGCGCCATCATCGGGGTGCTGTGCTTCATCCTGTGCCTGATTCTCCGCATTCCCTATCCGGTTCTGGTGGCCATTGTGGTGGGGGTGACCAACATCATCCCCTTCTTCGGTCCCATTGTGGGCGCCATTCCCTGCCTGATGATTCTGGTTATCGTGGACCCCTGGGCCGCCCTGCGCTTTCTCATCCTGGTCATCGCCCTGCAGCAGTTTGACGGGAATATCCTGGGCCCCAAGATTCTGGGGGACAGCACGGGCTTGTCGGCCATCTGGGTGCTGGTGGCCATCGTGGTGGGCGGCGGCCTGTTCGGCTTCCCCGGCATGGTGCTGGGTGTTCCTACCTTCGCGGTGCTCTACGATCTGGTGCGCCAGTGGGTGAATAAGCGTCTGGTGAAAAAGGGGATTGACGGAAACGGGAAGCCCCTGGAGCCCGCAAACAGCGGGAATGACCCGAAGGTATAATTTCAAATAGCGAAAAACGGGAGGATGTGCTACGCACATCCTCCCGTTTTTCTGTCTTGCTTTTTGGCTTTTATTTGGTCTTGGCCACCAGATCGGCCATGGAGTACAGGCCAGGCGCGCCATTCAGACCGGCCAGAAAGCGGGCCGCCTTTACCGCGCCGGAGGCAAAGACCTCCCGGCTCATGGCGCTGTGGCGCAGCTCAATGACCTCGTCCCGCCCGGCAAAGATCACCTCATGGTCACCCACAAGGCCGCCCCCACGAACGGCGCTGATGCCGATCTCCCGCTTTTCCCGGGGCTTGCGGACGCTCTGGCGCTCGTAGACGTACTCGGGCTGGTAGGGGAGAGCCTGGGCCGCCGCATCGGCGATCATCAGGGCGGTGCCGCTGGGGGCATCCACCTTTTTGTTGTGGTGGCGCTCCACAATCTCCACATCGTAGTCCTCGCCCAGCACCGCGCAGGCCCGGCGCACCAGATCCAGCAGCACGTTGACCCCCAGGGACATGTTGGCAGAGCGGAAGATGGGGATCTCCCGGGCTGCCTCATCAATCTGGGCGATCTGCTCCGGAGAATAACCGGTGGTGCACAGCACCAGGGGAATGTGCCGGGAGACGCCGAACTCCAGCAGGGCGTCCAGAGCGGCGGGATTGGAGAAGTCGATCACCGCGTCCGCCTGGCCCTGGAACTGGGCAGGGGAGGAGAAGACGGGAAACTCCCGCTCTCCGGTGCCCAGCAGGTCAAAACCGGCGGCAATTTCCAGTTCCGGGTCGGCGGCGCAGATGGACTCCACCACCCGCCCCATCCGGCCGTTGCAGCCGGAGATAATCAGCCTGACCATATTCCAAACATCCTTTCCGCGCCCTTAGTGCAGCAGGCCCACGTCCTCCATGGTCTTGCGCAGCAGGGCCAGATTCTTCTCGGAGATGTCACACAGGGGCAGGCGCAGGGAGCCCACCTGGTAGCCCATCAGGTTCATAGCCGCCTTGATGGGAATGGGGTTGACCTCCACAAACAGGGCGTCAATGAAGTCCATGTACTTCAGCTGCAGGGCGGCGGCGTCCTCAAACTTGCCCTCCAGGCACAGGTGGCTCATCTGCACCATAATCTCCGGGGCCAGGTTGGCCACCACCGAGATGACGCCCTTGGCGCCCAGGCTCATCATGGGCACCACCTGGTCGTCGTTGCCCGACCAGATATAGAAGTCGTCCCCGCAGATGGCCCGGGTGTGGGCCAGCAGGGAGAAGTTGCCGCTGGCCTCCTTTACGCCGTTGATCTTGGGGTTCTGGGCGAGCACCCGGTAGGTCTCCGCCGTAAAGGAAACGCCGGTGCGGGAGGGGACATTGTAGAGGATAATGGGCAGATCCACCCGGTCGGCGATGTACTCGTAATGCTTGATAAGGCCGGCCTGGGAGGCCTTGTTGTAGTAGGGGGTGACGTGGAGCAGGGCGTCCGCCCCCGAGTCCTGGGCGTGCTGGGAGAGATAGACGGCGGCGGAGGTGTCGTTGCTCCCCGCCCCGGCGATCACCTTCACCCTGTGGTTAACCCGCTTGACGCAGAACTCCACGGCGGCAATATGCTCCCGGATGCTCATGGTGGCAGACTCGCCGGTGGTACCGCACACGCAGATGGCGTCCAGCCCCCGCTCAATGTGCTCGTCGATCAGACGGCCGAACACGTCAAAGTTGATGGCGCCGCTCTCGTCAAAGGGGGTGACGATAGCGGAACAGGCTCCCGTGAAAACAGGCTCTCTCATGGAACATTACCTCCTGGAAATATAGCCCTCGGCGCACAGCAGCTCGGCCAGCAGCACCGCGCCGCCGGCAGCGCCGCGCAGGGTGTTGTGGGACAGGCAGACAAACTTGTAGTCGTACTGGGAGTCGGGGCGCAGCCGGCCGATGTTCACCGCCATGCCGTTCTCCGTCATGCGGTCCAGTCGGGTCTGAGGCCGGTCGGGCTGCTCATAGTAGTGGAGGAACTGCTTGGGGGCGGAGGGGAGCTCCAGCTCCTGGGCGCGGCCCTTGAAGTTCTGCCAGATATCCTTCATCTCCTCCATGGAGGGCTT